>JBGPLW010000061.1:0-10905 GCA_041486645.1 Gaiellaceae bacterium
ATTTGATCCGCGGGCTCATGGCGCTCGCGGGCAGCGGGGAGCATCTGCCGGTGAACATCGGCAACCCCACGGAGTACACCTTGCTCGAGCTCGCGCAAAAAGTGATCGAAGCCACCGGCACCAAGAGCGAGATCGTGTTCGAAGCCCTTCCGGTCGACGACCCGAAGGTGCGCCAGCCTGACATCACACGCGCCCGGCAACTGCTGGCGTGGGAGCCGCAGGTCAGCCTCGAAGACGGGCTACGGCGGACCCTGGCCGCAGACGCGTCCGCGCACCTAGGGGTCTGAGCTTCTACGGCCGCTGCGGCGCGGGCGCCGGGACGAACGCGTCGCGCACCACGCGCAGTACCCGCTCGCGCTTGCCCTCGACGACCGGCACGAGGCCGCCGAGCTCGAGGCGCAGCAGCTCGACACGGCCTTGTCTGTGCAGCGTGACGAAGCCGAAGTCCGCCAGGAAGTCACGCGGGAAGATCGTCTTGTGCACGTTGAAGCGCTCGAGCGCCGACACCTCGTCGTCGTAGTCGTACGCGAACGCCTCGAGCGCGCGTGCGCCCTTGTCGCGCGACTCGCCGATCGCCGCGAGGAAGAGCGACTGCATTACCCACGGCTTCGACGGATCGACGAGATACGCGCAGGTGACGAGCACGGAGTCCTCGCTCGGCGGCCCGGCAGGCAGCTCGGCGGCGCGCGGGAACAGATCCGACGGGCCGTACTGCATCGACCCCAGGAGCCGTGCGTCGTCGTCGTAGTACACCGTGCCCCACGCCCCCCACTCCTCCTCGGTGCCGCGGATCCAGCGGCGCTTGTCGACCGAGCGGCCCGTCCGAGACTGCCAGAAGATGCACTCGTGGCAGACCGACGGCGCGGTCTCGAGCGTAGCGCCGGTGAGGCCGGCGATCTTCGTCACGACGCGGGCCCGACCTCGTCGACCACGACGTCCACGCTCGCGGGCTCGACGTCCGCCATGCGGCCAAGATACTCGCGCACCCGCTGCTGGACGCTCCGCCCGACCTCGGGCATCGAGGCGCCCCAGTCGACGACGAGGTGCAGCTCGACATGGACCGCGCCGTCGGCGTCCTCGATCTTGACTCCGCGCCGGCCCGCGAGGCCGCGAACGCCCTCGACCTCGCTCGCTGCGTCTGCGGCGTAGCGCTCGAGGATCTCGGCGGAGATCGAAGCGTGGCCTTCCATCAGCTCCGACTCGAACGTAGCACCAGCTCGGTCGCCTCGGGCCTCGCGGCGAAGCGGAATGGCACGAACGTGGTGCCGAGACCCGGCGAGACGTGCATCACGCCGGCGCGCGAGCGATAGACGCCGGTCGCATACCGCGCCGTCGGATGCGCGAGCCGCACCTTGCCGCCCGGGTACGGGATCGTGATCTGCCCGTCATGCATGTGGCCGGTGAGCACGAGCTCGAAGCTGCCGGGCTCGAGCCGGTCGAAGACGCGCGGGAAGTGACAGAGCAGAATGCGGAAGTCGGCGTCGTGTGAGAGCCTGTTCGGATCCGTCTTCTCCTTGCGACGGACGAGCGAGCGCGGATCGGTGCCGGCGACCCACACCTGCCGGCCGCGAAGCTCGATCAGCTCGCCCTCGTCCTTGAGCAGCCGCGCGGGCCGAAGGTCCTGGAGGTTCGACCTCTTGGCCATCGGGTCGCGCGCGATCGCGAGATCGTGGTTGCCGAGCACGGCGAAGATCGGCTCGGGCAGACGCTCGACGAGCGAACGGAGCCGCGGCTCGCCGCGCGGATGTGTCAGCAGGTCGCCGGTGATCGCGACGAGGTCGGGCTTCCGTTCGGCCGTCCACGTGACGCCCCGCTCGACCGCGTGGATGCCGAGCGACGGCACGCCGAGGTGGAAGTCCGAGAGGTGCGCGATGCGGAGCCCGTCGAGCTCCGCCGGCAGTCCCGGCACCTCGATCTCCAGCTCGCGCAGGCGCGGCCACCCGGCCTCGAGCAGGCCCCAGCCCATCGCGGCCCCGAGCAAAGCTCCGGCGCGGCGCCCGAAGGCGACCGCGCCGGAATCCGCCCCTCGTTTCACAAGACGCCGCTCCGCCCGGAAACCTGCGCCGGAGTCCTCAGACCTGGAGCTTTGCGAGCGCCGGCCGGGGATCCACGATGTGGCGCTTGAACTTCAGCTCGGAGTCCTCGAGCCCTGCGGCGACGCCGACGAGCTGCGCGAGATGGAGCACCGGCATGTTGAACTTCCGGCCCGTCGACGCCTCGAGCTTCTGCTGCCACGCATCGAGCGAGAGATGACAGAGCGGGCACGGCGTCACCATCACGTCGGCGCCTGCCTCCATCGCCTGCTCGACCGGCTGGATCAACTCGCCCATCGCGGTCTCCTCGCGCGCCTGGATGATCGGGAACCCGCAGCACTTGATCTTCGCGGGATAGTCGATCGCCTCGCCGCCGCACGCCTCGATGATCCGCTCGAGCGACCACGGACGGTCGGGATCCTCGAAGCCCATGATCTTCGACGGGCGCAGGATCTGGCAGCCGTAGAACGGCGCGACCTTCAGGCCCTTCAGACCCTTGTGCGCGGCCACCTTCAGCTTCTCGTAGCCGGGGCCCTCCGCGATCTCCCAGAGCAGATGGCGTACGTCGACCTCGCCGCTGTAGGCAGGGACGCCGACGCTGCGCAGGTTCTGGTTGACCCGCTCGCGCAGTTCCTTGTCGCCCTTGATCATGAAGTTGGCCTGCCGCAGGTTGAGCGTGCAGACGTTGCAGACCGTGAGCAGCGTGTCGCAACCCGCCGCCTCCGCGTAGGCGAGGATGCGCGCGTTCAGATGCAGGTAGTAGTCGGGCTCCGCCTCGTGGATGTCGCCGGCGCCGCAGCACGTCACCGACTCGAGCTCGACGAGCTCGAGGCCGACGCGCGGCGCGAGCGCCTGCGTCGACGTGTCGAGCTCCTTCGCCGACATCGACGCGAGGCAGCCCTTGTAGTAGGCGACGCGTTTCAGAGCCTCCGTGGTGCTCACGCTTCTCCTTCCTCTTTTTCGCTCGGCAGATAGGGCCGCTGGAACGAGCCCGGCCCGTACGGGTCGCGGCCTTCCTTGTAGCCGTGCGCGAGCTTCGAGAGCGCATGCTCGCCCTGCACGTGCCCGAGCGCGCCCTGGCGGTCCTGCGCCTTCACGATCTTCCGGAGGTCGCGGGCCTCCTTGACGTCCTTCGCGACGTGCGGTGGAAACTCGAGCCCGGCCTTGCTGTGCCGGGCGAGGTTGATCGCGAACTTCATCTGCTTGATCGACGAGACGACGCCCTGCGTCTTCGGCACGAGCTCCGTCTCGCGAAGCCAACCCGTGGTCTCGGTCGAGCGGATGAACCACTTCGCGTGCTTCGCGCCCATGTCTCGGTCGATGCCGTGTGAGATCGCCTCGGCGCCGAGCTTCGCAATCGCGTCGCGCGGGTCGACGCCCTTCGGGCAGCGCTCGTTGCAGAAGAAGCAGCGCGTGCACTCCCAGATGCCGTGCTGGCCGCTGTACTCCTCGAGCCGCTCGACCGTCGCCGCGTCGCGCGGATCGCCGACGAAACGCATGCCCTTCGCGAGCGCCTGCGGGCCGAGGAACTCCGGATCGGACTCCATCGCGTTGCATTCCGACACGCAGCAGCCGCAGTTGATGCAGAGCGACTCCTTGTGGATGACGTTCATCCGCTGCTGGTCGATGCGGTACTCCTTGTCGTCCTCCGGACGCTCGAAGCCGGGCTGGAGGTACGGCTTGATCGCCTTGAACTTGTCCCAGAACGGCTCCATGTCGACGACGAGGTCCTTGACGATCGGCAGGTTCCCCATCGCGGAGATGACCGGGATGCGCCCCTCCTGCGCGATCTCGTACATGCGCGTCTTGCACGCGAGCACCGCCGCCCCGTCCATGCGCATCCCGCACGAGCCGCAGATCATCATGCGGCAGCTCTTGCGGTACGCGAGCGAGCCGTCGTGCCGGTCCTTGACGATGTCGAGGCAGTCGAGGAGCGTCGCCTCGTCCGGCGCGTCGATCTCGTAGTCGCGCAGCGCGCGCTCGCCCGTGGACGAGTCGAACCGCCAGATTTTCAAAGCAACCTGCACGAGTGCCTAGCCTCCCAGTCCGGGGATCTTCAGGGTCGTCGCGTCGGCCGTCTCCGCCGCGGACGGGACCGTAATCGTCACGTCCTTGCCGAAGTCCGAGAGATCCATCGTGATGAGCGAACGGGTCGCCGAGGTCGCGGCGCCCGTGGCGAACTGCACGCGCCGGACGTAGCCGTCGTCCTTGCCGACCCAGACGTCGAACGGGCCCTCGGGCTGGCCCGCGACGGGCTTCGCGAGGCTGCCGCGATAGTGCGTCGTGTCGACGCTGCCGAGCTTTTCCGTGCCGAGATCCTTGACGTTCCCTAGGCTCGAGAGCCGGGCGAGCGTCTGCGCCGGATCCTGAGCGGCGAGCGCCGTCAGGTCGAGCCCCTGTGCCTTCGGCTGCTTCGTCAGGTCGAGGCGCAGCCAGGTCTTGCCTTTCGGGAGCGCGTCGGAGAAGAGCGGTGAGCGGACGTAGAGCGTCGTGCCCTGGATGACCGCATTGACCGTCCCGCTCAGCCCACCCGCGTTGAAGTCGAGCTGGAACGTGCCGTCGTGCTGCTTGAAGTCACCGATCCCGTTCAGGACCACGGACTGCCCCGAGACGGTCACGGAGCCCATCAGCGCCATGTGCAGCGAGCTCGCCGCCGACGACTTCTGCGCCGCTTGCTTCACAGAGGCCGTCGGGCTGAGCTTCACCTTGCTCGACTTCGACTTCCCGCACGCGACGAGCGCGAGCGGCACGACGAGCAGCAGCAGCAGCAACAACAGCCGCCCGCGCATCAGTACTTCCGCTCCTCGGGCTGCCATTTCGTCATCCGCACCGGCGCGGTCGAGAGCTCGACGCCGCCGTCGCGCCAGCGCGCGATCGAGTGGTGCAGGAAGTGCTCGTCGTCGCGGTTCGGATAGTCGTACGGGCGCGAGTGGGCGCCGCGGCTCTCCTTGCGGACGATGCCCGCCTCGATCATGCAGAGCGCAGTGTCGAGCATGTTGCCGAGCTCGATCGCCTGCGTCAGGTCGCTGTTGAAGACCTCGCCCTTGTCCTCGACGTAGACGTTGCGATAGCGCTCGCGGAGCTCCTGCAGGATCTCCCGCTGTTTCAGCATCTTGTCCTCGCTGCGGAAGACACCGAAGTTCTCGAGCATCGACTCGCCGAGCTCGTCACGAATCTTCCACGGGCGCTCGCCCGACGTGCGGTCGAGCAGCGTCTTCAGTTGCCGTTCCGCGTCGCGCTCGAGCGACTCCGGCACGTCGACCGTCGTGTGCGAGAGCGCCCACTCCGCGGCCGCGTGACCGGATCGCCGCCCGAACGTGATCGTTTCCATGAGCGAGTTGCCGCCGAGGCGGTTCGCGCCGTGCACGGAGACGCACGCGCACTCGCCGGCGGCATAGAGACCGGTGAGCTCGGTCGCGCCGTCGGTGTCGGTCGAGATGCCGCCCATGTGGTAGTGCGCTCCCGGCCGCACCGGCACCGGCTCGAAGATCGGATCGACGCCGGCGAATGTCATCGCGAGCTCGCGCGATCCGGGCAGCCGGTCGATGATCCGGTCGGGGCCGAGGTGGCGCATGTCGAGCAGCACGGAGCCGTTGATGCCGCGGCCGGCATCGATCTCCGTCTGCTCCGAGCGCGAGACGACGTCACGCGAGGCGAGCTCGAGCGCATTCGGCGCGTACTTCTGCATGAAGCGCTCGCCTTCCGAGTTGACGAGGAACGCGCCTTCACCGCGGCAGCCCTCCGTGAGGAGCACGCCCGACGGATAGAGCGTCGTCGGGTGGAACTGCATGAACTCCATGTCCTTCAGCGGCAGGCCCGAGTGCAGCGCCATCGCCGTGCCGTCGCCCGTGCAGGCGTAGGCGTTCGTCGTCGCGCGGTACTGGCGCCCCGCACCGCCCGTAGCTATCACGACGGTCTTGCCGCCGACCGTCTTCAGGCCGCCGTTCAGGAGGTCCCAGCAGATGACGCCCTGGCAGCGGTCGTCGTTGATCGCGAGCTGCCACGCGAAGAACTCCTCGTACACCTTGATGTCGCGCTTGACGACCTGCTCGTAGAGCACCTGGATGAGCACGTGGCCCGTGATGTCGGCGGCGAACACGGTGCGCGGCGAGCCCGCGGCGCCGAACGGGCGCTGTGCGAGCTTGCCGTCGTCGCGGCGTGAGAAGAAGGCACCCCAGTGCTCGAGCTGGTAGATGTCGCCGGGCGCCTCGCGCGTGAAGACCTCGATCGAATCCTGGTCGCCGAGGTAGTCGGAGCCCTTGACGGTGTCGTACGCGTGGATCTCCGGCGAGTCGTCGGCCGCGTTGCCGAGCGCCGCGTTGATGCCGCCCTCCGCTGCGCCCGAATGCGAGCGCGTCGGGTGCAGCTTCGAGATCATTGCCACATCGGCCCCGGCGTCGTAGGCCTCGATGGCCGCGCGCATGCCCGCACAGCCGGCGCCGACGACTAGGACGTCGTGCTCTCCGATCACGTTTTCTGACGCTACCTCAAGGTCGAGGTCGGCCGCGTCAGGACCGCGGGCCGGCCTCGGCGAGGCTCGGGTCGTCGAATCGCTCGAAGTTCTCTCTGAACATCTGGGCGAGCTCTTGCGCCTTCAGGTCGTAGGCAGACGCGTCGCTCCAGGTCGAGCGTGGATCGAGCAGTTCGGCGTCGGCGCCCGGCACTGCGACCGGGACATCGAAGCCGAACACCTTATCGGTGCGGTATTCGACGCCCTCGAGCGCACCCGAGAGAGCCGCGTGCAGCATCGCGCGCGTCGCGGCGATCGGCATGCGCTTCCCTTCGCCGAACGGGCCGCCGGTCCAGCCGGTGTTCACGAGCCACACCGTCGAGCCATGCTCGTCCAGCTTGCGGCCGAGCATCTCCGCGTACACCGCGGGCGGCTGCGGCAGGAAGGGCGCGCCGAAGCACGTGGAGAAGGTCGGCTGCGGCTCGGTGACGCCGATCTCCGTGCCGGCGAGCTTCGCGGTGAAACCGGAGAGGAAGTAGTAGAGCGCCTGCTCGCGGCTCAAGCGCGCGATCGGCGGCAGGATCCCGAAGGCGTCGGCGGTCAGCATGACGACGGAGCTCGGATGGCCGGCGCGCTTGTCGGGGTGCGCGTTCGCAATCTGCTCGAGCTTGTAGGCCGCGCGCGTGTTCTCCGTCTTCGACGCATCGTCGAGGTCGAGCTTGCCGTTCGCGTCGATCGCGACGTTCTCGAGGATCGTGCCGAACGTGCGCGTCATCTTGAAGATCTCCGGTTCCGCCTCGGCGGAAAGCTTGATCACCTTCGCGTAGCAACCGCCTTCGAAGTTGAACACGCCGTTGTCACCCCAGCCGTGCTCGTCGTCGCCGATGAGCGCGCGCTCGGGATCGGCGGAGAGCGTCGTCTTGCCGGTGCCGGAGAGCCCGAAGAAGATTGCGACGCGACCGTCGCTCCCGACGTTGGCGGAGCAGTGCATCGGGAACACGTTCTCGAGCGGCAGGCGGTCGTTCATCACGGTGAAGATCGACTTCTTGATCTCGCCGGCATAGAACGTCCCGCCGATCAGCACCTCCGTGCGCGTCGGGTGCAGCACGATGAAGGTGCCCGTGCGCGTGCCGTCGTCCTCGGGCTTCGCCTCCAGCGCAGGGGCGTGCAGGACGAGCGCCCGCGGCTGGAAGTGGGCAGCCTCCTCGGGCGTCGGGTCGATGAACATCGTCTTCGCGAAGAGCGCGTGGTAGGGGTGCGTCGTGATGATGCGGACTGCAATCCGGTTTGCGGGATCGGCGCCGGCGAACGCGTCGACGACGTAGAGCGCCGGTTGCTTCGCGAGGAAGTCGGTGACCTTGTCGCGCAGCGGCTCGAACATCTCTTCCGGCAGTTCCCGGTTGCCGTCCCACCAGATGCGCGCCTGCGATGCGGGCTCTCGCACGACGAACTTGTCGTTGGGCGAGCGGCCGGTGTGAGCGCCGGTGTCGACGACCATCGGGCCGCCCTCGGCGAGCCTCGCCTCGTGACGTGCGATCGCGTGTTCGTAGAGGACGGGTGTCGCCGCGTTCCAGATCACCTCTGCGGTCGTGTCGATGCCGTGGCTCGAGAGATCCACTTGCCCGCGGACGTCCATCGTCGTCATCGGATCCTCTCCTCCCTCGTGGCCCTCGGTCACAAACGGTTCGCGCCCTTTGGGTGCCGCTTGGCAGGGCGCACGCTCATATCGTATGCAGCGTGGTCGCGGATTTGTTGAAAGACGAGGCCGTCACGCTACGGCCCTGGAGCTTCGCCGACATCGACGCCATCGTCGAGTGCATCGACGGAGACCCGGAAATCGCCCGCTGGCTCGATCAGGTGCCTCAGCCGTACACGAGGCAGGACGCCCGGAGCTACATCGGCGGCATCGGCGAACAGGCGTTTGCGATCACCGACGCGGAAAGCGGCCTGCTCCTCGGGTCGATCGGCGTGCGCTGGAACGAGCGTCGCGACGTCGGCGAGATCGGCTATTGGGTGCGCGCGGACGCGCGCGGACGCGGCGTTGTCACGCGGGCGATCCGCCTCGTCTCGCGATACGCGTTCGAGCACGAAGGAGCGGCGCGTCTCCAGCTGCGCGCCGACGTCGAGAACGTCGGCTCGCGCCGTGCCGCGGAGAAGGCCGGTTTCTCGTTCGAAGGAGTGCAGCGCGCGGCTCACTGGAACGAGCGTCTCGACCGCCGGCAGGATCACGCGATGTACTCGCTGCTGCCGGGAGAGATCGACTGACCGCTAGCCCGTCTCGGCGACGGGCACGGACTTCACCTCCGACGCGCTCTCCTGCCTGACGACGGCCGCGACACACGCGAGCACGAGCACCGCACCGACCCCGATCGACCATGTGAGCGACTCGTGCAGCACGATCGCTCCGAGCGCGATCGCGACGACGGGATTCACGTAGGCGTACGTCGCAACCTTGCCGATCGGCGCGTTGTCGAGCAGCCAGACGTACGCGGTGTAACCGATCACGGAGCCGAAGGTGACGAGATAGAAGAAGCCGCCGATCGAGCGGGCCGAGAACTCGGAGAAGTGGGGATGCGTAGTGGCGAGACCGATCGGCAGCAGGATCAGGCCGCCCGCGAGCATCTCGTACGACGTCGCGGCGAAGGAGTCGCGCGGTAGCGGCAGCCGGCTCGAGAGGAACGAGCCGGTCGCCCACATCACCGATGAGCAGACGACGAGCAGCAGCGACCACAGCGGCGCCCCGCCGCTCGGACGCACGAGCAGCACGAGCCCGCAGAAGCCGACAACGACGCCTGCGAGCGCTGCACGGTGCGGCCGGTCGCCGGTGAGCGTGCGCATGAGAACGATCCAGAGCGGCACGGCGCCGATGATCAGGGAGGCGAGACCCGTCGCAACGTGCCGCTCGGCGACGAAGAGGATGGCGTTCGCGCCGGGCAGCAGGGCGCCGATGAGCACGCACGCCGCAAGCTCACGGCGCGAAACGCGCAGGACGTCTCGGCCGCGGCGCCACGCCGTGAAGCCGAACATGAGCGCGGCGGCCGCGAGAAAGCGCATCCCGACGGCGAAGAGGGGCGGGATCGTCTCACCGGCGAGCTCGATGCCGAGATACGTCGAGCCCCAGATCAGATAGACCGTCGCGAGCGCGACCCAGACCTTTGCCCCGTGGCTCATCCCCGCTCCCGGCGCCGGCAAAGCCGGCGCCTCCGCTCTTTGATGAGCTCCGTCGAGCCTACGCTCATGCCCCGCTCCCGGCGCCGGCCAAGCCGCCGCCTCCGCTCTTTGATGAGCTCCGTCGAGCCTACGCTCATGCCGCAACACTGCATGGACCGGGAGAGGCTGCGGAGGTTTGATGTCGAATCGAGATTCGTGGACTCTCACGACGCCGCAGAGCGCTTCCTCGACTCTCCCGCGTTCGCGGAGTCGACTCGCCGCGCGTACCGCGTCGATGTCGAGGAGTTCCTCGACTGGCTCGAGAAGCGCGAAACGGCGCTCGACGACATCGACGTGCGCACGCTCGTGGACTACGCAAGTGATCTCGGCGCGGCGCGGCGCCGGCGTGGCAAGCTCGCGCCGGCGACGATCTCGCGGAAGCTCGCGGCGGTGCGCGCCTTTCTCCGCCACTCGCTCGGCGCCGCGCGCGTTCCCGATGCGCGCCTCGCACCGCGTCGCGGCCGGCGGCTCCCCGATGCGCCGCGGCGCGGCGACGTCGACAGGGAGCTCGCCGCCCTCGAGGGCGAAGGCGCGCTGCCGCTCAGGAACCGCGCGCTCGTCGAGCTCGTCTATTCGGCGGGGTTGCGGAGCGCGGAAGCGGTCGGCCTCGATCTCGGCGACGTCGACTTCGAGCAGGAGCTCGTGCACGTGCGGAGCGGCAAGGGCGGCAAGGATCGCGTGATTCCGCTCGGCGAGGAGGCTGCACACTGGGTCGCGCGCTACCTGCGCGACTCCCGCCCGGAGCTCGCGCGCGGCGCAAACGATGCGCTTTTCATCTCGGCAACGGGCAAGCGGCTCGACACGAGCACGCTGCGGCGGCTCGCACCGCACCCGCACCGCCTCCGACATGCATTCGCGACGCACCTGCTGGAAGGCGGCGCCGACCTCCGCACGATCCAGGAGCTGCTCGGGCACAGCTCGCTCTCGACGACGCAGATCTACTCCCACGTCGACGCGCGGCGGCTGCGGAAGGTCTACGACTCGTCCCACCCGCGGTCATAAGAGCGGCGGCCCTGGTCGCTTTGCGACCAGGGCCGCTTAACTCCGCAACCAGGCTTCAGCCTGGTTGCAGTCGTTTCAACGACTGCAACCTGCTTGAAAGCAGGTTGCGGGCGCCGTAGGCCGAACCCGGAAGCCGATGGACTCCGCCGTCGACTCCTTCCTCGCGCTCTCGACCGCGCGCCTCGCGCCGCGGACGGTCGACGCCTACCG
>JBGPLW010000062.1:0-10830 GCA_041486645.1 Gaiellaceae bacterium
CCGCCCGCCCCGCTCACGAGCAGTCGGCCCGGCGCGGGCAACCGGAAGAGCGCAGGAGCCGCATGCTCGACGCCGATCGTCCGCCGCACCGCATCGACGACCGCCCGGCCAGGCGGCGAGAACGACGCCGCCGCGACGGCGGCAACGACGACAGGCACCACGAGCGGCCAGCGCCGCCGCACCACGTGCGCCGCCCGTTCGCGCCGCGCATACGCCGCGCCGACCACCGCCCACGCCCGCTCCTCCGCCTCTGGGTCGACCGGAATCTGCTCGAGCACCTCCTTCACGTTCACCGCAGCTCCTCCTCGAGCCGGTCGAGCCCACGCCGCAGCCGCGAGTTGACGGTGCCGCGCGGCAGCTCGAGCAGCTCCGCGATCTCGCCCGGCGTGTACTCGAGGAGGTAGCGCAGCACGATCACCGCCCGCTGCTCCGGGACGAGCGACGCGAGCGCGCCCGCCAGTTCCTCCGACCGCTCGCCGGGCGCCGCCGGCTCGACTGCGGCAGGCTCCGCGACGCCCTCGAGATCGAGCTCGCGCCGAAGCGCTCGCGCGCGGCCCCAGTCGATCGCCCGGTTGACGACGATCTTGTGCAGCCACGGGCCGAACGGCCGCCGCCGGTCGAACCGATCGAGCGAGCGAACCGCGGCGAGAAACGACTCCTGGGCGATGTCCTCCGCCGCGGCAGCGTCGCCCACCACGAGCAGCGCGGCACGATAGGCGCGCGCCCAGTGCGCCCGAAAGAGCTCTTCGAGCGCGGCAGCGGAGCCCCGCTGCGCCTCGCGCACCCAGGCCCGCTCACTAACCGCGGGCTCCTTCCACGGCGAGCTCGCGAATCGCACGCACCCAGCGCGTCACGAGCACGGAGGGCAGGGCGCCGGGCGGCAGCTCGACGACGAACGACGCCGTCCCCGGGAAGCGATGGTTCTGCCAGTTCGACGCGGTGCCGTACGGCCACGCGATGCTCCGGTACGGATACGCCGCGAGCGCCGCGAACCGCCGCGCAGTCGCACGGCTCTGACCCCACGCGCGCACGACGCCCTGCGGCTGGTGGAACCAGATCGTGATCGCGGGCCGCAGCTTCTCGATCAACGCGACGGCGTAGCGCGACTCCGGCTCCGACAGCGGTCGCGGCCCGGAGTACTGGAGATCGCCGGGCCTGCCGATGCGCAACCAGTTCGACGGGAAGTTCCGGTTGAGATCGACACCGTGCGCGTTCCCACGCGTGCCGTGCGCGCAACCGTCGGGGTTCAGCGCCGGCACCACGACGATCTCCGTTCCCGCGGGCGCTCCGGCCGCGATCAACCGCCGCGTGACCGCGAGCCCCGCAGGCTCGCTGCCGTGGATGCAGCCGACGACGAGCACGCGGTGCGCTACCGCCGCGCTGCCGAGCATGACGGGCCGGATCGCGCGGCCGTCGACGCTGTGGCCGATCGGCAGCACGGCAAGGAGAGCGGCAAGGAGTCGCACGTACCGGTCATACGTTGCCAGGCCGCCGAGAGGTCCCGCTGGAGCCGTAGACTTGCTGCATGAAAACACGCGCATTTGGAGCACTTGCAGCGCTTGCAGCCGTCGCCCTCGCAGCCGGCTGCGGCAGCTCGGGGGGTGGCGGCAGCACCGCCGCGAGCGGGAAGCCGCTCGTCGTCCTCGTGACCGACGTCAACCAGCTGAACGACCACGGCTTCAACCAGCTCGCCTATCAGGGGCTCAAGAAAGCAGTCAAGGATCTCGGGATCCGCGGCGACGTCTACCAGTCCGCCTCGTCGCAGGCCTACATCCCGAACCTCTCGACCGCGGCGCGCAAGCATGCCGACCTCGTCATCTCCGTCGGCTTCGACCAGGCAGCCGCGATCGCGAAGGTCGCGAAGCAGTTCCCCGACACGAAGTTCGCGATCATCGACGTCGCGCAGGGCGACCTCGCCGGCAAGCCGAAGAACGTCGAGGGGCTGATCTTCAAGGAGCAGGAAGTCGGTTATCTCGCGGGCTACCTCGCGGGCCTCGTCGAGAAGCAGAGCGGCGGTGCCAACACGATCGGCTCCGTCGGCGGACAGAAGCAGCCGCCGGTCGACCGCTATATCGCGGGCTACCAGGCCGGCGCGAAGAAGGCCGACCCGGGCATCAAGCTCCTGAACGCCTACTCGCAGGACTGGGTCGACCAGGCGAAGTGCAAGACGGCCGCGCTGAACCAGATCGAGGCCGGCGCGAACATCGTCTTCCAGGTCGCCGGCGGCTGCGGGCTCGGCGTGCTCGACGCCGCGAAGGAGAAGAGCGTGTGGGGGATCGGCGTCGACGCCGACCAGTCGTACCTCGGCCCGCAGGTGCTGACGAGCGCGATGAAGCGTGTCGACACATCGGTCTACGCGACGATCCAGCAGGTGCTCGACGGCAAGTTCGCCGGTGGGACCGACTCCGTATTCAGCATCGAGAACAACGGCGTCGCCCTCGGCCGCATCAGCTCCAAGGTGCCGAAGAAGTTCGTGACGCAGATCAAGAAGATCTCCGATCAGATCGCGAACGGCACGATCACGAACATCCCGACGGAGGTTTCGAGCTCCTAGGGCCAGACGGGATCGGCGGGCCGGAGGTCTCCCGGTCCGCCGTTCACGCACGGCTGGTGGTACTCGTCCGGCTCGTTCGGGTAGAAGCGGACAAGCGCGTAGATCGCGGTCGCCTGTGCGGCGCGCGCGTCGGCGCCGAGCAGCATCGCCGCCCGCGCGGTTGTCTGCAGCGCGTTGCACTCCGTCTGCGCCTCGTTGCCGATGCCGTGGAGATGCCACACCTCGTGCGCGAGCGTGTGCACTGCGAGCGCGTCTTCCCAGTACTGCTGCGGGCACTCCGTGTCGTCGAGCACGCAGCTGTAGCCCGCGCTGCGCACGTCCTGCGGGAAGCGCTTCAGCGCCTGGCAGATCGGCCGCTTCAGATCGGTGTAGTCGTACGGGATGCCGGACGCATCGAACTTGACGGTCCCCGCCTCCGAGCTGACGTCGACGAGGTTCCCCGCGAAGCTCTGGCAGTGCACGTGAACGTGCCGCCCGCCGAGCTGCGTGGCGACGTCGCCGAGGTGGCGCTCAAGGGCGGACTTGCGCTCGTGCATGACGAACGCGACGCCGCAGACGAGGAGCACGATGACCGCAACCTTGAGCCGCATGTCACGAAAGATCGGCAACAGCATGCGGAAACTGAAATCCGGGAAGACTCCCGGCACCGCAGCCGTTGTCCCCTACGACCCGACAAATAAGGAGAACCGCATGGCAAAGCTGAACGACTCCCAGCTCAAGTTCCTCGAGCAGCCCTTCGTCGGCATTGCGACGACGCTCCGCAAGGACGGCTCCCCTCACAACACCGTCGTCTGGGTCGACGTCGAGGACGGCGTCCCCGCGTTCAACACCGCGCTCGGCCGCGTGAAGCCGAAGAACCTCGAACGCGACCCGCGGGTGGCGCTGACCGTCGTCGACCCGAGCGACAGCTACAAGTGGCTCGCGATCGACGGCCGCGCCGAGCTGACGACCGACGGCGCCGACCCGCAGATCGACAAGCTCGCGAAGAAGTACCTGGGCAAGGACGAATACCCCTGGCGCAAGGCCGAGGAGACGCGCGTGAAGGTCCGGATCCAGCCGGAGCACATCACCGCGTACGGCCTCGAGTAAGCGCTACTTCTTGTACGCGGCGAGCACCTCGCCCGCCGCGCGGCCGCCTTCCACCGCGGCGCCCTCCATGTAGCCCTGGAAGTCCCCGGAGCAGTGCTCGCCGCCGAAGTGGATGTTGCCCTGCGCGGCACCCTCGTAGCCGGAGAAGCCGACGTACTGCCCGGGTTTCCAGTACGAGTACGCGAGGTTCAGGTTCGGATCGAGGAACGGCGTCGAGAGCGACGCCTTCCCGTTCCACTGCTTCGAGATGCCCGGGAAGAGCGTCTCGAGCCGGCCGAGCGTCGCCTGCGCGTAGCCCGCGACCTGCGGGTTCGAGCCGATGTTCGAGTACGGCGTCGACGGCGTGAGCGCCGCGGAGACGTTGCCGCCGGAATAGTCGACGATGATCCCGGTGACGCCGGTCTGTCCGCGCGTCACGTCCCAGCCGCTCTGGAGCCCGAGGTCGCTGTAGAGGTTGCCGTTCGACCCGAGCGTGTTCCACCACCGCGTCTTGAACTGCAACTGCAGCTTGCCGTTCTTCCCGGCGCCGAGCTGCGTGATCGCCGTCTTCTTCAGCGGATCGAAGTTCGCGCCCGAGTAGTCGAGCGTCCGCAGCACGGCGAAAGGAATCGTCACGATCACGTGGTCGGCCGTCACGATCTGTGTGCTGCCCGGCGTCGAGAACGACATCGAGACGGTGCCGTTCGCGTTCGTCCTGATCGACTGCATCGCCCAGCCGAGCCTGACGTTCTGCCGGCCGACGTAATCCGCGATCGCGTTCGGCAGCTGCTCGTTGCCGCCCGCGATGTGGAACCGCTCGTCCGACTTGCCGTAGATGAGGAAGTTGCCCGGGGCTGCCTGGAAGCCGAGCAGATAGATGAGGTTGAGCGCCGCCTGGTCCTTCGTCTCCGCGCCGTACTCGATGTTGTACGCGGCGTCGAGGAGTCGGCCCATCCGCGACCTGTGGCCGCCGTCGACGTAGCGCTCGATCCAGTCGTAGATCGTCATCTGGTCGAAGAAGGCTCCGGCGTCCGTGTGAGCGAGGTACGTCGTCGGGTAGCCCGTCGCGTGCACCTGGGCCTGCAACGTCTTGTGGACCGGCTGGAAGTCCTTGTCCGCGAGATCCTTCGGGTAGTAGCCGCCGAGGAACCAGTACGTGTCGTCGGTGCCGTTCGGCTCCGCTGCGAGCAGGTCGGCCGCCTGGAGGCCGAAGCGCTGCACGAGATGGCGAATCGTCATGTGACCGGTGTCGATCAGCTCGCCGCAGAACTCCGCGACCTGGCCGTTGTCGAAGTAGCCGGACGTGTCCGAGTGCATCCGCCCGCCGATCCGGGTCGAGGCCTCGTACACGGTCGAGGCGAAGCCCTTGTCCGCGAGGGTGAGCGCCGCGTTCATGCCGGCGATGCCGCCGCCGACGATCGCGATCCGCGGCGCGGTGGCGCTCTTCGCGCTGGCAGCGAGAATGCCCGGCCCGACGGCGAGACCCGCGCCCGCGACGCCGGCCCGCTTCAGGAACTCGCGGCGCGAGAGCGCCGCCTCCCGCTGCCCGCGCAGCTCGGCGGGCGGGATCCCCAGGTGCTCCGCGGCCCGGTGCTCCTCGGCCAGCCTCGTGAATGCGCGAAGCAGCGGTGTGCGTGCCATGAGACCCTCCCTCTCCCCAGAGTGACAGCTGGACGATCTCGCATTCGCACCGGAAGAGTCAAGCGAATTGACGCAATGCGTAGTTAGGTGGTACGAATCTCACGCGTTGCGCAGCTCTGACGCCCAAACCCTGCGGCTCGCAGCAGCCGATCCTCGCCGTGGCGCGGTCACGCCGGCGCGCCGCGTCGACGACCTCGACCGCAAGATCATCGAGGCCCTTCAGGAGAACGGGCGCGAGTCGTTCCGGCGCATCGCCGCCCGGCTCGGCGTGTCGGAGGGGACGATTCGCGCGCGCTACTCCCGCCTCACGAGTGAGGGGATCCTCCAGGTCGTGGCGGTCACGAACCCGCTCGGGCTCGGCTTCGACCAGGCGCTCGTCGGCCTGAAGACGTCGGGGTCGCCGGGCGAGGTCGCCGACGAGATCTCGCGCTGGCCGGAGGCCGACTACGTCGTCGTCACCGCGGGACAGTTCGACCTCGTCGTCGAGGTCGTCGCCGCGGACCGCCGCGAGCTGCTCGAGCTGACGAACAGAATGCGTGCGCTCGACGGCGTCGTCACGACTGAGACATTCTTCTACCTGGAGATGTGGAAGCAGCTCTACGACTGGGGGACACGCAGGTGAGTACACGGACCACGAGCAAGAGCATCGAAGAGCTCCAGCAGGCCTCGCGCGACCATTTGTGGCTCCACTTCACGCGCATGGGCGGCCACGAGCCGCCGATCATCGTGCGCGGCGAGGGCTGTTACCTGGAAGACGCGCACGGGAAGCGCTATCTCGACGCGCTCGCCGGTCTCTTCGCGGTGCAGGTCGGCTACTCGTACGGCGAGGAGATGGGCCAGGCCGCGCTCGAGCAGATGCGCGAGCTGCCGTTCTACACGAACTGGTCGTACGCGCATCCGCGCGCGATCGAGCTCGCGCAGGAAGTCGCGTCGCTCACGCCCGGCGACCTCAACCGCGTCTTCTTCGTCTCTGGCGGCTCGGAGGCCGTCGAGTCGGCCTGGAAGCTCGCGCGCCAGTACCACCATGCGCGAGGCGAGCGCCGCTGGAAGGCGGTCGCCCGGCGCACCGCATATCACGGTACGACGATGGGCGCGCTCTCGATCAACGGCATCCCCGAGCTGCGCACGCCGTTCGAGCCGCTCGTGCCGGACACGCTCCACGTGCGGAACACGAACTCGTACCACCGGCCGCAGCACGAGACCGAGGAGGAGTTCACGGCCTTCCTGCTCGAGGATCTCGAGTCGGCGATCGTGCAGGCCGGCCCCGACACCGTGGCGATGGTGATCATGGAGCCGGTGCAGAACGCCGGCGGCGCGTTCACGCCACCCGCCGGCTACTGGCAGGGCGTGCGCGCCATCTGCGACCGCTACGGGATCCTCCTCTGCGCCGACGAGGTGATCACCGGCTTCGGCCGCCTGGGCGAGTGGTTCGGCTCGACGCGCTACGACATCAAGCCCGACCTGATGACCTCGGCGAAGGGGCTCTCGTCCGCCTATGCGTCGATCGGCGCGCTGATCGCCGCCGACCACGTGATGGAGCCGTTCATGGACGGCGACGCGACGTACACGCACGGGATTACGTTCGGCGGCCATCCCGTAATGTGCGCGATCGCCCTCAAGAACATCGAGATCATGAAGCGCGAACGCATCGTCGAGAACGTGCACGACAACGCCGACGCGTTCCGCGCGACGCTCGAGCAGCTCCTCGAGCTTCCGATCGTCGGCGATGTTCGGGGCACCGGCTTCTTCTACGCGATCGAGCTCGTGAAGGACAAGGAGACGCGGGCGACGTTCGACGACGACGAGTGCGAGTCGCTCCTGCGCGGCTTCCTGTCGCCGGCGCTCTTCGAAAAGGGGCTCATTTGCAGGGCGGACGACCGCGGCGATCCGGTCGTCCAGATCTCGCCACCGCTGATCGCGACGCAGAAGGAGTTCGACGAGATCGCCGGTACGCTCGGCGAGGTGCTGGCTGAGGCATGGCAACGGATCACGTAGCCGACATCCGGCTCACGGATCTGACGAAGCGCTTCGGTGACGTCGTTGCCGTGGACAGCCTGTCGCTCGAGATCGAGGCCGGGCGCTTCTTCGCGCTGCTCGGGCCGTCCGGCTGCGGCAAGACGACGACGCTGCGCATGATCGGCGGCTTCGAGGAGCCGACGTCCGGCCGCATCGAGCTCCACGGCAAAGACGTCGTCTCGCTGCCTCCGTACAAGCGCGACGTCAACACCGTGTTCCAGTCGTACGCGCTCTTCCCGCATCTTTCGATCTACGAGAACGTCGCGTTCGGGCTGCGCCGCAGGAAGGTGCGCGGCGGCGAGCTTCAGAAACGAGTGCGCGACGCGCTCGAGCTCGTCGGGCTCGGCCTGCTCGAGAAGCGGAAGCCGCGGCAGCTGTCGGGCGGCCAGCAGCAGCGCATCGCGCTTGCGCGGGCGCTCGTCAACCATCCGCGCGTGCTGCTGCTCGACGAGCCGCTCGGCGCGCTCGACCTGAAGCTCCGGAAGGAGATGCAGCTCGAGCTGAAGCGCATCCAGCACGAGGTCGGCATCACCTTCGTCCACGTCACGCACGATCAGGAGGAAGCCATGACGATGGCCGACCAGATCGTGATCATGGAGGGCGGCAAGATCGAGCAGCAGGGGACGCCGGGAGAGCTCTACGAGCAGCCGCGCACGGCGTTCGTCGCCGGCTTCCTCGGGGTGTCGAACCTGTTGTTCGGCAAGACCGTCGCCGAGGATAGGGTTCGCCTCGAGGACGGCACGGAAGTCCAGGTGCCTCGCGATGCCCTCCGCGGGCGCAGCGGCAAAGTCCAGATCGGCGTCCGGCCCGAGAAGCTGCGGCTCGGCGGCGGCGAGACGAACTCGCTCGCCGGCACCGTGGTCGAGAGCGCGTACATCGGCGTGTCGACGCAGTACATCGTCGAGACGCCCGCCGGAGCTGTCACCGTCTATGTCCAGAACGACCGTCCGGGTGCGAACGGGGTCTCGCCCGGCGACCCGCTCACCGTCGGTTGGAGCCCTGACTGCACGTTCGTCGTCGACGCACTGGAGGACTTGTAATGTCATCTCGCTACACACGTGCCGATTTCCTGCGCCGCACGGCGGCCGGCGGAACCGTCCTCACGCTTCCGGGGCTGCTCGCTGCCTGCGGAGGCGGCGCCAAGTCGACCGCGACGACCGCAGCCGCCGGCGGGACGCAGACGCTCCCGAAGACGATCACCTTCTCGAACTGGCCGCTCTACATCGACATCAACGCCAAGACGAAGAAACACCCGTCGATCCAGGAGTTCGAGGCGAAGTACAAGGTCAACGTCAGCTACCTCGAAGACATCAACGACAACGACTCGTTCTTCGGGAAGATCGAGGGGCAGCTCTCGCAGGGCCAGTCGGTCGGCCGCGACATCATCGTGCTGACCGACTCGTCGGGCCTGCCGGCCAAGATGATCGAGCTCGGCTGGCTCGAGAAGCTCGACAAGTCCGCGCTCCCGAACATCGCGAACCTCCAGCCGGTGCAGCAGCACCCCGGCTGGGACCCGAACCGTGACTACAGCCTGCCGTGGCAGTCCGGCATGACCGGCATCGGCTACGACCCGAAGAAGGTCGGCGGCGACATCACCTCGATCGACGAGCTTCTGACGAACCCGAAGCTCAAGGGCAAGGTGACGATGCTCACCGAGTTCGCCGACACGATCGGGATCACGATTGCCTCGAACGGCGACGATCCGTCGAACGTCACCGACGCGACGTTCGACAAGGCCGTCAAGAAGATCAAGGCGGCGGTCGACTCCGGCCAGATCCGCCAGTTCACGGGCAACGACTACGCGCCGCTCCTCGCGAAGGGCGACGTCTGGGCGGCCGTTGCGTGGTCGGGCGACATGGTGCAGCTCCAGGCCGATCATCCGGGCCTCAAGTGGATCCTTCCGAAGCAGGGCGGGATGATCTGGACCGACAACATGCTGATCCCGAAGGGCGGCAACGCGTACGCGGCATCGGTGCTGATGAACTGGTTCTACCGGCCGGAGATCGCAGCCAAGGTCGAGGACTACGTCAACTACATCTGCCCGGTCGTCGGCGCCGACAAGGTGCTCGAGAAGACGGATCCGGCTGTCGCGAACAATCCGCTCATCTTCCCGACGAAGGCGATGCTCGCGAACGTGCACCAGTTCGACGCGAAGGCCGTCAACAACGCGAAGTACAAGCAGAAGTTCCAGAACCTGATCGGTGCATAGGCTCCGCTCCAAGGGTCTCGCCCCGTATGCGCTGCTCACGCCAGGCACGGCGTGGCTGCTCGTGTTCTTCGTCGTGCCCATGTACTACCTGGCGAAGATGTCGCTCGAGCAGGGGCTCTTCCCCCTGTTCACGTTCCAGTGGGCGTGGAGCAACTTCAGCGATGCGGTCTCGACGTATCGCACGCAGTTCGTGCGCTCGCTCGAATACGCAGGCCTCGCAACGGCGATCGCACTTGCGATCAGCTATCCGCTCGCCTACTGGATCGCGTTCCGCGGCGGAAGGTGGAAGAACCTGTTCCTGCTGCTCGTGATCGCGCCGTTCTTCGTCACGTACCTCATCCGCACGCTCGCATGGCAGACGATCCTCTCCGACGGCGGCATCATCGTGACGATCCTCAAGGACGTGCACATCCTCGGCTCGGACGGGCGGCTGCTCGCGACGTCGGCGGCCGTCGTCGCCGGCATCACCTACAACTTCCTGCCGTTCATGGTGTTGCCGCTGTACGTGAGCCTCGAGCAGGTCGACCACAGGCTGATCGAGGCGGCAGGCGACCTGTACGCGAATCGCGTCGTGTCCTTCCTCCGCGTGACGCTGCCGCTTTCGCTGCCGGGCGTGTTCGCAGGCGTGCTGCTGACGTTCATCCCCGCGATGGGCGACTTCATCAACGCGCAGCTCCTCGGGACGCCACGGCAGTACATGATCGGCAACGTCATCCAGTCGCAGTTCCTGTCGCTGCGGAACTACCCGACAGCGGCGGCGCTCTCTTTCGTCCTGATGGGCGGCATTCTCGTGCTCGTGCTCATCTTCGCGCGGGCGCTCGGCACCGACCGGCTCACCGCTGGGGCGGCGGCACCGTGATCGCGCGCGCACGCAGGCACGTGCTCGACGTCTACGCCGTGCTTGCGCTCGGCTACCTCTTCCTGCCGATCGCGATCGTCATCGCGTTCTCGTTCAACAACCCGCTCGGCCGCTTCAACTACACGTGGTCGGGCTTCACGTTCAGGAACTGGCTGCACCCGCTCGACTACCCCGGGCTCGGGAGCGCGCTCGGCGTCAGCCTCGAGATCGCGTTCCTCTCCGCGCTCGTCGCGACGGCGTTCGGCACGCTGATCGCGCTCGCGCTCGTCCGCTACCGCTTCCGCGGGTCTGCGACGACGAACCTGTTGATCTTCGTGCCGATGACGACGCCGGAGATCGTGATGGGCGCGTCGCTCCTGACGCTCTTCCTGAACTGGAAGATCCCGCAAGGGTTCGGGACGATTCTGATCGCGCACATCCTCTTCAACATCTCGTACGTCGTCGTGACCGTGCGCGCGCGGCTCGTCGGCTTCGACCGGCATC
>JBGPLW010000063.1:0-10753 GCA_041486645.1 Gaiellaceae bacterium
ACCGAGTCGTTGATCACCTTGCGTCGCAGATCGGTGCCAAGGTTCTGCCCGCTCGAGTCGATCGGCGTCGACGATCCGATGTTCGTCGTCGGCGACATCGCGAGGACGTCGGCGGCCTCCGCGATCCACACCCCGGCGGACGCGGCGCGGGCGCCGTCGGGCGAGACGTAGACGATCACCGGCAGCTTCGCCTCGAGCTCGGCTGTGTAGATCTTCTTCATCGAGGTCGAGAGCCCGCCCGGCGTGTCGAGCAGAACGACGGCTGCGGTGTAACCGTCCTTCGCGGCACGCGAGAGGCGGCCGGTCAGGTAGTCCTGCGTGACGGGGTTCACCTCGAGATCCGGGCCGAAGCGAATCGCGAGCACGCGCGGCCCGGACGGTGCCGCGGCAACCCCGCTCGCGAGCACGAGTCCCAGTCCGAGTGCGACGAGAAGCGCTCGCACGGTCGTAAAGATTGTATCTGGGGAGGGTCTCGCCCCGTTCGCGGCGAAACCTGTCGGGCACCCTGGGTCCCGGATGAAGCTCTTCCTCGCCATCGTCGTTGCCGTGCTCGTCGTGCCTGCGAGCGCGCTCGCGGCCGGTCCGACGATGATCGTGCGGGATGTGGCGCTCCATCCGGGCCGCGCGCTCGCATCGTCGGCGCCGCGGTTCAACATGGTCGGCCTGCACTGGCGCGGCACCGGCGCAGTCTTCTTCCGCGTGCGAGAGCTCGACGGACGTTGGAGCGCGTGGTCGCAGTCCGACGACGACGACCGCGTCCAGCAGGGCTGGCATCTCGGCGGTCTCGACTGGACGGGCGCTGCGACTGCGATGCGCATCCGGACGAGCGGGCAGGTGGCGCGCGTCCGCGCGTACTACGTCGACAGCCCGGTCGAGACCGTGTCGTCCCGGCGCTTGCAGGTTGCCGGTTCGCCGCTCATCATCTCGCGCTTCTCGTGGCAGGCCGACGAGTCGATCCGTCGCGCTGCGCCGCAGTACAGCGACGCGGTGCACTACGCCGTCGTGCATCACACCGCCGGCTCGAACAACTACACGCGCGACGAGTCCGCGGCGATCGTTCGCGGCATCGAGATCTACCACGTGGAAGGCAACGGCTGGAACGACATCGGCTACAACTTTCTCGTCGACAAGTACGGCCAGGTGTTCGAAGGCCGCTACGGCGGCGTCGACAAGGCCGTGATCGGCGCGCACGCGCAAGGCTTCAACACCGGCTCCGTCGGTGTCGCCGTGCTCGGCAGCTACGGCACGTCGCAGGTCTCCGCCGCAGCGAAGACGTCGCTCGAGCAACTGCTCGCGTGGAAGCTCGACCTTGCGCACGTCGATCCGCTGTCGACGCTGACGTGGAAGTCCGGGGGCAACCCTCGGTTCCCGGGTGGCGTGCCGGTCTTCCTGCGCGCGATCTCCGGCCACCGCGACACAGGCTTCACCGATTGCCCGGGGGACGCCCTGTACGCGCAACTGCCGCAGATCGCCAAGGACGTCGTCGCCATCGGCGGCCCGAAGATCTACGCGCCGACCGCGCTTCGCACCGGCGAGGGCCAGGTCCGCTTCACGGCGAAGCTCTCTGTCGCAGAGCCGTGGACTGTGACAATCCTCAATTCGGCGGGCGTCCAGGTCGCGCAGGGCAGCGGCAGCAGCGGCACCGTCGACTGGACGTGGGACGGATCCACCGCTCCGCCCGACCGCTACTCGTGGACGATCGCGTCGTCGAGCGCTCGTTCGGCAACCGGCACGCTCGGGGCAGGGGCGGCGCTCGCGGTGCAGAAGCCGACCGCATCGCCGGCCGAGGTCGCGCCCGGCGAGACGACGACGTTCGCGTACACACTCACCGCCCCCGCAACCGTCACCGCGACGCTCGTCTCGCCGACAACCCAGGTGCTCTCGACGCTGCTCGTCGCCACGAAGCCGGCGGGCGCGCAGACGCTGAGCTTCACGCCGCCGCCCGGCTTGCTGAACGGCCAGTACACGATCGCCCTTTCCGCGGTTGCCGGAGCGAAGACGGCCACCGCGGCAATCCCCTTCACCGTGGACGACATCCTCACGGGGCTCACGACGACGGGAGCCTCGCTGAGCTTCACGTTGACGCGCGCTCCCGTCTCGGTCGCATTCCAAGTGCTGCACAACTCGGCGGTCGTGGCGGTGCCGACCGTCCCCGCAGCCGCCGCCGGCGCACAGACGCTCAGCTGGGACAAGCTCCTCGCCGACGGCACCCGCGCTCCCGATGGTCTCTACACGCTCGCGCTCACGGTCACCGACGAGTTCGGAACGTTCACGCGAACCACCGATCTGACGCTCGATACGACGGCGCCGAGTGTCCGCGTCATCTCGTACCGCACGATGCGGTTCGTAGTTTCCGAGGCCGCGACGCTTCGCCTCACCGTCGGCTCGCAGGTCTATACGCGTGTGCTGAAGAAGCCGGCGACGACGCAGTTCTGGCTCAGGACGAAGCCCGCGCAGTACACGCTTACCGCGACCGACGCTGCGGGCAACCGCTCGGTCGTGCGTTACCGCCGGTAGGGCTCGGCCCACGCGTCGTATGCGCGCTCGAGCTCGGCGAGGATCGCCGCGAGAAGTGGCGCGCGCTCCACTTCGTGTCCGAGCTCGATGCGCACGGACGTCGGCGGCTTGACGGTGTCGGCGGGAAGCTCCGCCGCGGTCTGGTTGACGTTGACGCCGATCCCGAGGACGACGCGGCCCTGGCTCGCCTCGGGCAGCACGCCGACGAGCTTCCGGCCGGCCACCACGACGTCGTTCGGATGGCGGAGCGATGCGTCGATTCCGAGCTCCCGCAGCGCGGCCGCGACGGCTTCACCGGCGACGAGCGAGAGCTGCGGCCAGAGTGGCATCGGTGCGGGCGGCCGCAGGAGCACGGACATGAGGATCGCTCGCCCTGCGGCGTCCTCCCAGGTGCGGCCGAGCCGGCCGCGCCCCGCGGTCTGGTGGTCCGTGACGACGGTTGCGCCTTCCGGGTCGTCGTCTGCGAGGAGCCGCTGCGTCGACGGGCACGACTCGACGTATTTGTACGGTTTCCCGAGCCTCCCGCGCAGCAGCGGCAGAACCGCCTCCAGGCTCAAATCACGCACCCCGACTAGACTAGCCCGATGCGAAACGCCATCTCGCAGCCGTTCCGGCAGGCGCCCGCGCTCGCCTACGAGAAGCTGAGCGACCCGGTGCTCGTCGCGCGGGCCAAGGACGGCGACGCGAAGGCACTCGAGGCGCTCCTCACCCGGCATCAGCCGAAGGTGGAACGGCTTGCACGCCACATCCTTCGCGACCCGGATGACGCGAACGACGCTGCGCAGGAAGCTCTTGCGAAGGTGTGCGTCCGGTTGAAGCAGTTCCGCGGCGGCGCGCAGTTCTCGACGTGGCTCCACCGGCTTGTCCTGAACACCTGCCTCGACGCGGTCGAACGCCGTCGGGCGCGTGTGCACGAGCCGCTGAGCGAGCACTTCCAGTCCGACGACGACCCTGCCCGCGACGCAGGCATCTCCGAGCTCCGGCGCGAGCTCTGCACGGCCCTCGGCGAGGTCTCGCCGCAACAGGCGCAGGTCGTCCTCTTGAAAGATGCACTCGGCTATTCGTTCGAAGAGATCGCGGCCGCCGCGGGCATGCCGGTCGGCACCGCGAAATGTCACGCGCATCGTGGCCGCGCCCGCCTGAGCGAGCGTCTCGAAGAACCCGCGGCATGAACCTGCCTCCGACGCCGTTCGGCCGGGAGGTGATCATGGAGCTCATCCCCCACCGGCCACCGTTCCTCCTCGTCGACGAGATCCTCGAGCTCGAGCCCGGCAAGCGCGTCGTCGGCAGGCGTGAGATCCGCGCCGACGACTGGTGGTTCGCCGGTCACTTCCCGGGGCGGCCCGTGATGCCCGGCGTGCTGACGATCGAGGCGATCGCTCAAGCGGGCGCCGTCGCAGTGCTCGCCGACGAGGCGAATGCCGGCAAGATCCCGTTCTTCGCAGGGATCGACGGCTGCCGCTTCAAGCGCGTCGTCGAGCCGGGCGACATGCTCACGCTCGAGTGCGAATTCGTCCGCGTGCGCGGTCCGATTGCGAAGGGCGAAGGTCGCGCGCTCGTCGGCGACGAAGTTGCCGCAGAGGCAATGCTCACCGTGTTCGTCGGCGAATGATCGGGGCTGCGAAGGCCGGTGCCCCGATCTCGATCACTGGGCTCGGGTGCAAGGTTCCCGACCGGGTCGTCACGAACGACGAGCTCGCCAAGCACGTCGACACCTCCAACGAGTGGATCCTGGAGCGCACCGGCATTCGCGAGCGGCACATGGCCGCGAAGGAGGAAGCGCTCTCCGACGTCGCGCTGCCGGCGTGCATCGACGCGCTCACGCAGGCCGGGGTCGAGGGCAAGGACATCGACCTGCTCATCGTCGCAACCGTCACGCCCGACATGGCGTTTCCCTCGACCGGTGCGATTCTCGCCGACCGGCTCGGCGCCGTGGACGCCGCTGCGTACGACCTCTCCGCCGGCTGCACCGGCTTCATGTACGCGCTCGCGCAGGCGTACGCGATGCTCGCCGGCGGGCTCGCGAAGCGCGCGCTCGTCGTCGGCGGCGACCTGCTCTCGCGCATCCTCGACTGGGAAGACCGCTCGACGCTCGTGCTCTTCGGCGACGGCGCCGGCGCGGTTGTCGTCGAGGCTGTGCCGGAGCCCGGCTTCCTCGGCTTCGAGCTCGGAGCCGACGGCGCCGGCGGCGAGAGCCTCTGGCTTCCGGGCAGCGGCTCCAGGATCTTCGACGACGCCGAGCGCCACGTGAAGATGAACGGCCGGGAAGTGTTCAAGTTCGCGACCCGCATCCTCGTCCAGTCGGCGCAGGACCTGCTGGAGCGCTGCGAGCTCTCGATCGACGACGTGGACGTCTACGTCCCGCACCAGGCGAACATGCGGATCATCGACCACGCAACCAAGAAGCTCGGCGTCCCGTCTGACCGGGTGGTGATCAACGTCGATCGATATGGGAACACGTCTTCCGGGTCGATTCCGCTCGCTCTCGGCGATGCCGCCGCCGATGGACGACTCAAACCTGGAAAACTGGTGCTGATGACGGGAATGGGTGCAGGACTGACGTGGGGTTCAGCGCTGATCCGGTGGACGAAGGAGATGGCCCAATGAACAAGATCGCGTTCTGCTTCCCAGGTCAGGGGTCCATCGAGGCCGGGATGGGCAAGGACATCGCGGACGCCGTTCCGGAGGCCCGCGCGGTCTTCGAGCGCAGCAGCGCAGCGTCCGGTCTCGACCTCGAGCGGCTGTGCTTCCACGGCGCGGCCGAGGAGCTCGTCGATACCGCGGTGCAGCAGCCCGCACTCGTCGCGACGTCGTTGGCCGTGCTCGCCGCCATCCGCGATCGCGGCATCGAGCCGGACTTCGTCGTCGGCCACTCCGTCGGCGAGTTCGCCGCGCTGGCTGCGGCCGAGGCGCTCTCGCTCGAGGACGCGATCGCGCTCGTCCGCGAGCGGGGCATCGCGATGGCGGAGGCCGCTCTTCAGCATCCCGGCTCGATGGCGGCGATCCTCGGGCTCGAGGACGAGGTCGTCGAGACGCTCTGCCGCCAGATCCTCGGCGTGTGGCCCGCGAACTACAACTGTCCCGGGCAGATCGTCGTCTCGGGCGAGAACCTCGCCGTCGACGAGTGCATCGAGCGCGCGCAGGAGGAAGGAGCGCGCCGCGTCGTCAAGCTGAAGGTCTCCGGCGCGTTCCATTCGCCGCTCGTCGCACGTGCCGCCGACCGGCTGCGCCCCGCGATCGACAAGGTCAAGTTTCAGGAGCCGATCGCGCCGTTCATGTCGACGGTGACGGCCCGCCTCGAGTCGGCGCAGCGGCTCGCGCCGTTGCTTGTCGATCAGCTCACGGCGCCCGTTCGCTTCACGCAGGCTGCGTCGGAGTTGATGCGTGAAGGCGTGAAGACGTTCGTCGAGGTCGGGCCGGGCAACGTGCTGTCCGGTCTCGTAAGACGGATCGATCGCAGCGTCAAGTCCGTATCGGTCAACAACCTCTCCCAGCTCGACAAGCTGCACGACGCGCTTCTCGAGACGTGACGTTCGCCTCTCTGGAAGGCAAGACGGCGCTCGTCACGGGAGCGTCGCGGGGGATCGGACGCGCGATTGCACAGGAGCTGGCCGCCGCCGGCGCGTCCGTCGTCATCGGCTACCGCTCCGGCCAGGATGAGGCGGAGGCGCTCGCGGCCGAGATCGGCGCGCGGGCCGTGCAGGCGGACGTCTCGAGCGCGGAGGACGCCGCACGACTCGTCGAGGAGGCCGGCGACCTCGACATCCTCGTCAACAACGCCGGGCTGACCCGCGACGGCTTGCTCGCGCGCATGTCCGACGACGACTGGCGCACGGTGATCGACACCAACCTCTCGTCGGTGTTCTACACCTGCCGCGCCGTGTGCCGGCCGATGATGAAGAAGCGCGGCGGGTCGATCGTCAACATCTCGTCGATCGTCGGCGTCCACGGCAACTGGGGCCAGACGAACTACGCGGCGTCGAAGGCGGGGATCATCGGCTTCACGAAGTCTCTCGCGCGCGAGCTCGGCAGCCGCGGCGTGCGGGCGAACGTCGTCGCCCCGGGATACGTCAAAACCCAGTTGACCGACGTCCTGCCGGAGGAGGCGACCGCCGCGATGCTCCAGGCGACGCCGCTCGGGCGGCTCGGGGAGCCGGAGGACATCGCCGGCGCGGTACGCTTCCTCTGCTCCGACGCGGCAGCGTTCATCACGGGAGAGGTTCTGCTCGTCGACGGTGGCTTGGGAATGTAGATGAGCAGCAACGGATCACTCAACGGGCGTCGGCGCGTCGTCATCACAGGGATGGGCGCGGTCTCGCCGCTCGCCAACGATGTCGAGACGACCTGGAAGCGCCTGCTCGCGGGCGAGTCGGGCGCGGCCGAGATCACGCAGTTCGACCATTCCCGCTACAAGGTGCATTTCGCGTGCGAGGTGAAGGACTTCGACGCGACCGACTGGATCGACAAGAAGGAAGCGCGGCGGATGGACCGCTTCGCGCATCTCGCCCTGGCCGCCGCGTATCAGGCGCGTGACGACGCCGGCCTCGACATCCATGCCGAAGCCGACCGGACGGGGGCGTCGATCGCGACGGGAATCGGCGGCATCCGCTCGTTTCAGGAGTGCTACGACACCCTGATCCACAAGGGCCCGGATCGCGTCAGCCCGTTCGCGATTCCCTCGATCATCCCGAACCTCGGTGCCGGCTGGGTCTCGATCATGCTCGGCACCCGGGGGCCGTTGACCGCGCAGTGCACGGCATGCGCGGCGTCGAACATGGCGATCGGCGACGGGCTCGATGCGATCCGCCTCGGCCGCGCCGACGTGATGCTGTGCGGCGGCACCGAGGCGGCGGTCAACGAAGTCGGCATGGCCGGCTTCGCAGCAATGCGCGCGCTGTCGCAGCGCAACGACGAGCCGGTGCGAGCATCGCGGCCGTTCGACGCCGGGCGTGACGGCTTCGTGATGGGAGAGGCGGGCGCAGTGCTCGTGCTGGAGGAGTTGGAGCACGCGCGTGCGCGCGGCGCGAAGATCTACGCCGAGGTCGGCGGCTACGGCCTCTCGTCCGACGCGAAGCACATCACGGAGCCCGACCCGACCGGCCCGGTGCGCGCCTTCGAGATGGCGTTGAACGACGCCGGCATCGGCAAGGACTCCATCGACTACATCAACGCCCATGCGACTTCGACACCGGTCGGCGACGCATCCGAGACGAAGATGCTGAAGCTCGCGCTCGGTGAGGACAACGCCCGCTCCACGCCGGTGTCGGGCACAAAGGGCGCGACGGGTCACTGCCTCGGCGCGGCGGGCGCGATCGAAGCGATCTTCACGGTGCTTGCAATTCGCGACGGCAAGCTGCCGCCGACGATCAACTACGAGGTCGAAGACCCGGCCTGTGATCTCGATTACGTCCCGAACACGGCGCGCGACGCCGTCGTCAACACTGCGGTGAGCAATTCGTTCGGATTCGGCGGTCACAACGCCTGCGTCGTTTTCCAGAAGTTCGCAGCGTAAGCGCCATCCGCACCTGTCACTAGCGTTTTCAGCGTGGACGAGCTCATCGAGGTGCGCCGGTCTCGGCGTGCCCGGCGATGGACGTTGTCTGTGCCGTGGGGCTCGCCGCCTTTGTTAACCGTCCCCTCGTGGATGGCGGAGGCCGAGATCGACCAGATCATCGAGTCGCATCGCGAGTGGCTTGCGATCGAGCGCGCGAAGCAGCGCCCGCGTCTTCGGCTCGACCCGCGTCACATCTCCGAGGTGGAGGCGCGACTCGCGGTGCGCGAGCTCGTCGCGATGCTGATCGACGAGGAGGCGCCGGCGATCGGCGTCGAGCCGATGCGCATCCAGATCCGCGACCAGCGCTCGCGCTGGGGGTCGTGCTCGACGCGCGGCACGCTGTCCTTCAACTGGCGTCTCGTGCTCGCGCCGTTCGACGTGCTCGACTACGTCGTCGTGCACGAGCTCTGCCACCTGCGCGAGCCGAACCACTCAGGCCGGTTCTGGAAGCTCGTCGAGCAGCGGCGCCCGGACTGGCGCGCGCAGCGCGACTGGCTGCACGAGCACGGTCCCGAGCTGCTGGCGTTCAGGCCGGCCGCTTAAGAGCACGTTTCAGAATGAAGTGCCTCGACCCGTCGGCGATAGCTCTCGGGAACGAGACTGGAGGCGGTGCGAGTGCCGCCTCCTGTTCGGGAAAGTCCAGGTCGGCTTGCGTCCAAGCCTCGCGCAACGGGCGACGGTAGAAAGCGAGCAGGACCACGCCGACCAGCAAAAGCACGGCTTCGTCAAATGGTCCAGGCACGGGCAAGAGCCCAAGCGCGGCTGGCCACCTGATTGGTCTCGGGATGCGTCCGCCGCGCGCGGTCGGATCGCCGAACGCGCGCGCTGACACACGGGTCATTGGGCACGCGCTCGCTCAGTTCGTCAGATACCTGGACACGTGCCGGGGTCCAGTTCGTCGGTTCTCGCGGAGTCGCCCTGAGGCACGCGCGGGAAGGTGACGAACAGGACATACGGGGTCGTGCCGGTGTTGATGACTTGATCCACTTCACCGGGGCGTTCGATGAACGCCTGCCCCGCACTGTACGTCGTAATTTGGCACTGGCTGCCGACCGCGGTGTAGACGGTGAGCGTGCCCGTCTTGACGACCACGATCGCGCCCCCCGGATGCGAGTGCCAGCCCGCAGAGCCTCCCGGATTGACCGTGATCTGCGCCATGGCGACGTCCGTTCCGACTTGAAGCGGGATGGTCCCATGTGACACGTTCGTTCCACGCGCCAAGGGAACGTTCGTCAGCCCTGATGGTGGTGTCGCCAAGGCGATTCCGCCGTACACCGCGACCCCGACGAGAACGAGTAGGAGAGCGAAAAGCGGCTTCCGTCTCATGCCTTCTCCTTTCCGGACAAGGCTCAGGGGCCGGGAACGGCCCCAAGGACACCGAATCGTATAACGGCTCGGGTACGTCCAACCTACTTTCATTCTGAAACGAGTTCTAAGACCCGCTCGATTGCGAGCATTCAGCGGCCGCGAATGCGGACGCCTTCAGGGGTCTTGGCGCGTGTCGGAATCCGCGCTAGCGGATTCCGACGCTTGCGCCGAACGAAGGTAGCTGTCGCTGCCGTCGATCCAGTCGGCGCGCGGCGGTGAGAAGACGTCGACGTCGAGCGTGTCCTCGAACGCCTCGGCTTCGTGCGGGACGTGCGGCGGAATGTGGAGCACGTCACCGGGGCCGAGGTCGACGACCTGCTCACCGTTCTCGCCGAGCTTCAGCCGCATCCGGCCTTCGATCACCCAGGTGATCTGCTCGTTCTCGTGCGAGTGCTTCGGGACGATGCTGCCCTTGGCGAGGTAGATCTGCGCGAGCATCACGTGCGCGCCCGTCACGAAGCGCCGGCCGATCAGCGGGTTCAGCTCCTCGCGCCGCATGTCGTTCCAGCGGTACTCCGTTCCGCGATCAGCCATGATCCGGGAGTCTATGGACCGGTGGGCCACCTTTGACTGCTACGGGACGCTGATCGACTGGAACGGCGGCATCGGCCGCGAGCTCGAGCGCCTCTTCGGCGCGGGGCACGTCGCCCGCCTCCTGAACGGCTACCACCAGCTCGAGCGGGAGATCGAGCATGAGCGGCCAGCGGCCACCTACCGCGATGTGCTGACGACGGCGCTCTGCCTCCTCGCGGAGCGCGAGAACATGCCGCTCACCGCAGCCGACGAGGATGCGCTCGCACGCTCGCTGCCGTTGTGGCCGCCGTTCCCTGAGGTCGCCGGCGCGCTCGAGGATGCGCGCGCCCGCGGCTGGAAGCTCGCCATTCTCTCGAACACCGATCGCGACTACCTCGACGCGTCGCTCGAGCTCATCGGCGTGCCGTTCGACGCCTCGATCGTCGCGTCGGAGATCGGTTCGTACAAGCCCGGGCACCGGCACTGGGAGACGTTCGCCGAGCGCGTGACCCCCAAGGTGCACGTGCACGTCGGCGCGAGCCTCTTCCACGACATCGCACCGGCAACGGAGCTCGGCCTGCCGACGGTGTGGATCAACCGGCTCGGCGAGGCGCCCGAGCCCCAGCCGGGCGTCGAGCTCCATTCGCTGACCGGGCTCGGCGCCGCACTCGACTTGCTCGCGGCATGAACGTCCGCGCACTCACAACAGACGACGCGCCGTCGCTCGCTGCGATGGGCGCCGAGGACGAGGCTGCGCTCACCGGCCGACCGTCGCAGGTTGCGTCACCGGACTTCCTCGAG
>JBGPLW010000064.1:0-10732 GCA_041486645.1 Gaiellaceae bacterium
CGAGGGCGTCGAGGGGCTCGAGGTTGCGCTCGACCGCATCTGCGCCGAGTCGAGCCTGGCCCTCGCCGCCGGGACGAACATCCTCATCCTCTCCGACCGCGCCGCCGGCCCGGCGCGGGCGCCGGTCCCCTCGCTCCTCGCGACCGCCGCGGTGCACCACCACCTCGTGCGCGAGAGCACACGCCTCCAGACCGGGATCGTCGTCGAGTCGGGCGAGCCGCGCAGCGTGCACAGCATCGCCGTGCTCGTCGGCTACGGCGCTGCGGCGGTGAACCCGTACCTGATGCTCGAGACGATCGCCGAGCTCGTCGCGGAGGGCTGGCTGCCCGAAGGGATGACCGTCGAGCAGGCGCAGGCGCGTGCGCTCAAGGGCATCGGCAAGGGCCTGCTCAAGGTGATGTCGAAGATGGGGATCTCGACCATCCCCTCGTACTGCGGCGCGCAGATCTTCGAGGCGGTCGGGCTGGCGCCCGAGCTGATCGACCGCTATTTCACGTCGACGCCGTCGCGGATCGGCGGCATCGGTCTCCGCGACCTCGCCGAGGGAACGCTGACGCGCCACGCGCGTGCGTATCCGGGCTCGGGCGACGAGCTGCTGCCGGTGCTCGGCCTCTACGCGTGGCGGCGCGACGGCGAGCACCACCAGTGGAACCCGGACACGATCTCGCTGCTGCAGCACGCGGTCCGCGCGGGCGGATTCGAGACGTACGAGCAATACTCCCGCACCGTCAACACCGACGCGGCGCGACGCTCGACGCTGCGCGGGCTGATGAGGCTCCGCGTCCGCGAGGACGGCGGCATTCCGCTCGACGAGGTCGAGCCCGCCGCCGAGATCGTGAAGCGCTTCTCCACGGGCGCGATGTCGCTCGGCTCGATCTCGCGCGAGGCGCACGAGACGCTCGCCGTCGCGATGAACCGGATCGGCGGCCGCTCGAACACGGGCGAAGGCGGCGAGGATCCGGTGCGCTACGTGCCGGACCCGAACGGCGACTCGCGCCGCTCGAAGATCAAGCAGGTCGCGTCGGGGCGCTTCGGCGTCAACGCGAACTACCTCGCGCACGCGGACGAGCTCCAGATCAAGATGGCGCAGGGCGCCAAGCCCGGTGAGGGCGGCCAGCTTCCCGGCCACAAGGTCGACCGCTACATCGCGAGCGTGCGCCTGACGACGCCGGGTGTCGGGCTGATCTCGCCGCCGCCGCACCACGACATCTATTCGATCGAAGACTTGAAGCAGCTCATCTACGACCTGCGCTGCGCGAACCCGGAGGCGCGGATCTCGGTGAAGCTCGTCGCCGAGGTCGGCGTCGGGACGGTCGCCGCGGGCGTCGCGAAGGCGGGCGCCGACCATGTGCTGATCTCCGGCCACGACGGCGGCACGGGCGCGGCGCCGCTGTCGTCGATCCTCCATGCCGGCATCCCGTGGGAGATCGGGCTCGCCGAGACGCAGCAGACGCTCATGCGGAACGGCCTGCGCTCGCGCATCTGGGTGCAGACGGACGGCCAGCTGAAGACCGGCCGCGACGTCGTGATCGCGGCGATGCTCGGCGCGGACGAGATGGGCTTCGCGACCGCGCCGCTCATCGCGACGGGCTGCGTGATGATGCGCGCCTGCCACCTGAACACGTGCCCGGTCGGGATCGCGACGCAGGATCCGGAGCTGCGCGCGAAGTTCGCGGGGAAGCCCGAGCACGTCGTCAACTTCTTCTTCTTCGTCGCCGAGGAGGCGCGCCGGCTGATGGCGCAGCTCGGGATTGCGCGGTTCGACGACCTCGTGGGTCGCGTCGATCTCCTCGAGGTCGACGAGGCGCTGACGCAGTGGCGCAAGCGCGGCATCGACCTCTCCGCGATCCTGCACCAGCCCGAGTCGGACGGCCCGCGGCGGCGCACCGAGGCGCAGCCGCCCGTGCTCGACGACGCGCTCGACCACCGGCTGATCGAGGCGGCGCACGACGCCGTGCACGGCGGGGCGCGCACCGACGGCGAGTTCGAGATCGCAAACCGCAACCGCACCGTCGGCGGCCTCCTCTCGCATGCCGTGACGCGCGCGCGCGGCGCGGAGGGGCTTCCGTCCGGGACGATCCGGTTCACGCTGCGCGGCGCCGCCGGCCAGTCGTTCGGCGCGTGGCTCGCACCGGGGATCGAGCTGACGCTGATCGGCGAGGCGAACGACTACGTCGGCAAGGGCTTGTCCGGCGGCGTGCTCGCGCTGCGTCCGCCTGCCGACGCGGCGTTCCGCGCCGAGGAGAACGTCGTCGCCGGCAACACGATCCTCTACGGGGCAACCGCCGGCAGGGCGTTCTTCCGCGGCCTCGTCGGCGAGCGGTTCGCCGTGCGCAACTCGGGCGCGACGACGGTCGTCGAGGGCATCGGCGACCACGGTTGCGAGTACATGACCGGCGGCGTCGTCGTCGTTCTCGGCCGCACCGGACGGAACTTCGCCGCCGGCATGAGCGGCGGCATCGCGTACGTGCTCGACGAAGACGGCACGTTCGCAGAGCGCTGCAACCCCGGGCTCGTCGGCCTCGAGTCGCTCGAGATCGACGACGTGCGCGTGCTGCGCGACCTGATCGAGGAGCACGAACGGCGCACGGAGTCGCCCGTCGCGGGCCGCATCCTCGACTTCTGGCAGACGGCGCAGCTTCGGTTCGTGAAGGTGATGCCGCACGACTACCGCGCCGCGCTCGAGCAGCATCGCGACCAGCCGGTCTCCGCCGGCGGCCACGGCCTCTTCACCCGCGAATCGGAAGAGGCTGCGTAGTGGGCGAGATCGGCGGCTTCAAGAAGTTCGCGCGCGCGGAGACGCCGGAGCGCGCGCCGGCCGAGCGCGTCGGCGACCATTTCGAGTTCGTGCGCACGCTGCCGCTCGTCGAGCTGCGCGAGCAAGGTGCGCGGTGCATGGAGTGCGGCGTGCCGTTCTGCCACAACGGCTGCCCGCTCGGGAATCTCATCCCGGACTGGAACGACCTCGTCTATCGCGACCGGTGGCACGAGGCGATCGCACAGCTTCACCGCACGAACAACTTCCCGGAGTTCACCGGCCGCCTCTGCCCCGCGCCCTGCGAGGCCGCGTGCGTCCTCGAGATCGAGGAGTCGAACGCGGTGACGATCAAGCAGATCGAGCTCGCGATCGTCTCCCGCGCGTGGGACGAGGGCTGGATCGTCGCCGAGCCTCCGAACGCGCGCACGGACAAGACGGTCGCGGTCGTCGGCTCGGGGCCCGCGGGCCTCGCATGCGCGCAGCAGCTGAACCGCGCCGGTCACTCAGTGACCGTGTTCGAGCGCGACGAGGCGGCGGGTGGCCTCGTGCGCTTCGGCATTCCCGACTTCAAGATCGAGAAGCACTTCGTCGAAAGGCGGATCACGCAGCTCGTCGACGAGGGCGTGGAATTCCGCTTCGGCGTCGACGCGCAGCCCGACGACCTCGAAGGCTTCGACGCGACCGTCCTTTGCACCGGTTCCCGCGTCCCGCGCGACCTCCCGGTCGAGGGGCGCGACCTGGACGGCGTGCACTTCGCGATGGACTATCTCTACCAGCGCAACCGCGACATCGCCGGCACCGCCGTGCCGCAGGTCACCGCTGCCGGCAAGCACGTGATCGTGATCGGCGGCGGCGACACGGGCGCCGACTGCGTCGCGAGCGCGCACCGCGAGGGCGCAGCATCGGTGACGCAGATCGAGCTGCTCGGCGAGCCGCCCGCGAGCCGGCCCGACGAGCTGACGCCGTGGCCGCTCTGGCCTGCGAAGCTGCGCATCTCGTACGCGCTGAAGGAGGGCGGGGAGCGCCAGTTCGCGATCTCGACGTCGCGCCTCTCCGGCAACGGGAAGGTCGAGCAGATCCACTGGCTTCGCAACAGCGGCGAGCCGCCCTTCGATCCCGTCGGGACAGAGGAGTCACACCCCGCGGAGCTCGTGCTGCTCGCGATGGGCTTCGTCGGCCCGGAGCCCGGACTGCTCGATGCGTTCGGCGTCGCGCGCGACGCGCGCGGCAACGTCGAGACGACGGACTACGCGTCGAACGTCCGCGGCGTGTTCGCCGCCGGTGACGCTCGCCGCGGCCAGTCATTGATCGTGTGGGCTATCGAGGAGGGCCGCCGCTGCGCGACCGCGGTCGACTCATGGCTCTGCACAAACGCGGTCGAACGCGTGACGGCGGCTGAAGCCGCGCGCTGACGCCTTCGGCCGCAACCTGCCTTCAGGCAGGTTGCAGTCGTCGACTCCGTGCGAACAAGCCAACGACTGCAACCAGGTTGAAACCTGGTTGCGTCCTACGCAGTCGGCGCGTCCGTGGTCTCACGAACCCGGCGGGCCACACCGTCCTTCTCGGCCGCGCGACGGACCGCTGACGCAACCGCAGGCACGACGTCGCGGTTGAACACGCTCGGCACGATGTAGTCCGCCGAGAGCTTGTCTTCGGCGATCGACGCCGCGATCGCGTGGCCTGCAGCGACCTCCATTCGCTTGGTGATCGACGTCGCGCGCACATCGAGGGCACCGCGGAAGATTCCCGGGAAGGCCAGCACGTTGTTGATCTGATTCGGATAGTCGGAGCGCCCCGTCGCGATCACCGCCGCAAGACCGGCGATCTCCTCCGGCAGCACCTCAGGAGTGGGATTGGCCATCGCGAACACGATGGCGTCCGGTGCCATGCGACGGATCCCCTCGACACTCACCGCGCCCGGTTGCGAAACGCCGATGTAGACGTCGGCCCCCGCGAGCGCCTCGTCGGCGCTGCCGCTCAAGTTCTCCGGGTTCGTCTCCTCGGCGTACTCCGCCTTCGTCGCCGTCAGGCCCGGCCGGTTGCGATGCACAACGCCTTGCGTGTCGCAGCCGAGAATGTTGCGGACGCCTGCCGCCTGCAGCATGCGCGTCACCGCGATGCCTGCGGCGCCGACGCCCGTCAGCACGACCTTGACGTCCTCGATGCGCTTGCCGACGACACGAAGCGCATTGAGGAGCGCGGCAAGCGTCACGACGGCCGTGCCGTGCTGGTCGTCGTGAAACACCGGGATGTCGAGCGAGTCACGGAGCCGCCGCTCGACTTCGAAGCAGCGCGGCGCGGCGATGTCCTCGAGGTTGATGCCGCCGAAACCGGGAGCGAGCGCCTCGACGGCTGAGACGATCGCGTCGGGCTCTTTCGTGTTCAGGCAGATCGGCCAGGCGTCGATGCCGGCGAACTCCTTGAACAGCAGGGCCTTGCCTTCCATCACGGGCATCGCCGCCCAAGGCCCGATGTCGCCGAGCCCGAGCACCGCGCTGCCGTCGGTGACGACCGCGACGGTGTTGCCCTTGATCGTCAGGTTCCAGACGCTGTCCGGATCTGCGGCGATCGCCTCGCACACGCGTGCGACCCCCGGGGTGTACGCCATCGAGAGATCGTCGCGGGTTTTCACGGGCGTGTTCGCGCTCATGTGGATCTTGCCGCCGAGGTGCATCAAGAACGTGCGGTCGGAAACGCTCTCGACCTTGACCCCCGCCACCTCGCGAGCCGCGCGCACGATCGCGTCGGCGTGACTCCCGTCGGTGGCGAGCACGTTGACGTCGCGCACCTTGCTGCCCGACTCGACCCGCACGAGGTCGATCGCGTCGAGGAGGCCGCCCGCATCGGCGATTGCCCGGGCGAGGTCGGCGAAGCTTCCCGGCCGGTCGTCGAGCCGGACGCGCATCGTGAGGCTGAAGGAGGCGGAGTGGTGGCTCACGACCACATGGTGCACCGCCTCCCGCGTCCGTGCATCGTGGTTTTTCCGGTAAAGGACTCTCCCTCTTCAGCTGCTTTTCGTCGCAAAAAGGGGCAGTCTCGCCCGATTCTTCGGCTACGGTGTACGTAGCGTCTCCGTGTTTCAACTCCCGCACGAGCCCGCCGCTTGCGTTTTCGGGGAGTTACAGAGGGAGCGACATCATGAAGAAGAGCCTGAGGCGAATCCTCGACCGGCTGCGCACGGCCACGAACGGGAAGTTCCGCCTCCCGACATCGGTCCGCGGCGGCCTGCAGGAGCCCCAGCGAATGCAGCCGGTCCTCGTGCCCGCACGGTCCGGGCCGCGTCGCTAGGACTCGTGCGCACCGCGATCGTCTCCACCTATCCGCCGCGTTCCTGCGGCATCGGCACCTTTGCGGCCGACGTGCGAGCAACACTGCTCGGCGTCGCCGACATCGAGCGTGTGGACGTCGTCGCGGTCCTGAACGAGCCGTCGCGCCCACAGCGGCGCGCGCTCCTCTCGACGATCGGGCAGGCCGTGCGGGGCGATTACATCCGCACCGCCCGCATGCTCGGACGGCTCGACGTCGACGTCGTGCTCCTCCAGCACGAGTACGGCATCTTCGGCGGCCGGGACGGCGAGTACGTGCTGTCCTTCGCGGAAGAGCTGACCCAGCCGCTCGTCGTCACGCTGCACACCGTGCTCTCGGAGCCGACGCAGCATCAGCTGGAGGTGCTCACCGAGCTCTGCGAGCACGCGGAGCTCGTGATCGTGATGACCGACACGGCTCGCAGGCTCCTCGTCGAGTGCGGCGCCTGTCCGGAGGACAAGATTCGAGTTGTGCCACACGGTGCGCCGGTGCGTCTCACCGCCCGTGCGTCGGCAAGCCTGGACGGCCCGACAGCGGGGCCCTACGCCCGCACGAGCGACCGCTTTCTCCTCTCGACGTTCGGACTGATCTCGCCCGGCAAGGGGCTGGAGACCGTGATCGAGGCGCTGCCCGCGATGATCGAGCGGCATCCCGAGATCGTCTACGTGATCGCAGGCCGCACGCACCCCGACGTTGCGTATCGAGAGGGCGAGCGGTACCGCCTGATGCTCGAGCGCCGCGTGCTCGAGCTCGACCTCGGCGAGCACGTCGAGTTCGACGACCGGTTCCTCTCGATCAATGAGCTCTCGGACCTGCTCGCCGCGACGGACGTGTTCGTGACGCCGTACCGCAACCGAGAGCAGATCGCGTCCGGTGCGCTCACGTTCGCGATCGCGGCCGGTTGTGGGATCGTCTCGACCCCGTACTGGTACGCGCAGGACATGCTCGCCTCGGGCGCCGGCCGCCTCGTGCCCTTCGACGACACGGCGGCGCTCGCCGACGCCGTCCTCGAGTACGTCGAGCAGCCGGACAAGCTCGCCGCGGCGCGGTCCGAGGCGCGGCGCATCGGATCGTCGCTGGGGTGGCCGTCTGTCGCCGAAGCCACGGCCGTGGTGTTGCGCGAGGCGCACGAGCTCGCGCCCCGGCGCAGGCCTGTCGGCGTCGCAGACCTCCAGCTCACGAGCTTGCGGACCGACCACATCCTCACGCTCGTCGACGACGTCGGCATCGTGCAGCACGCACACGGGATCATCCCGAACCGCGACAGCGGCTACTGCGTCGACGACGTCGCCCGCCTCGCCGTCGTCTCGCTCGCACTCGCCCGCCGGGGCGACGAGCAACCGTGGGCGTCGATCCTCTACCGCGCGCTCGCGTTTCTCCATGCGGCAGAGGGCGAGGGCGGAATGCACAACTTCATGAGCTACGACCGCAGCTGGCTCGACGAGCCGCACATGGGCGACCACGTCGGGCGAACGGTTTCCGCACTCGGCGAGATCCTCGCAACGGCGTGGATCCCCGCTGTCGTCGGGCCCGCACGCGACCTGCTCGGCCGGCTCGTTGCTGCGCTCTCAGGCGAGGTGGTCTCGGTGCGAACCGCGGCGTACACCGTTCTCGGCCTTGCGCGGCTCGACCACGACCGCCTCGATCCGCAGGCACGCAGCCTGCTCGAGCGCCTCGTGCAGCAGCTCGCGGACGCGTACGAGAGCAACGCCTCGGACGAGTGGAGCTGGTTCGAGGACAAGCTCACCTACGACAACGCGCGCCTCCCGCAGGCGCTGATCGCGGGCGGCAGCGCGCTCGGGCGCGACGACCTGATCGATCTCGGCCTCGAGTCGCTCCGCTGGCTCGGCGACGAGTCGGGGCTCGACGGCGACGTGCTGCGCGTGACAGGCCATTTCGGGCGGCGCAAAGGCGAAGCCGCTCCGGGCGCAGGCGACGAGCAACCGCTCGACGCGGCCGCGCTCGTCGAGGCGGAGCTCACCGCGTTCGCGGTCACGCGCGACGCCGAGCACGGAGTGCGCGCGCGGCGTGCGTTCGAGTGGTTCCTCGGACGCAATCACCTTCAGCGGCCGCTGTACGACTTCGCGACCGGCGGCTGCAGCGACGGGCTCGGCGTCGAAGCGCTCAACGCGAACGAAGGCGCCGAATCGACACTCGCCTTCCACCGCGCCGCGCTCGTCCTCGAGGCGACCGGCGTTCGCGCGTCCATCAGCGAAGCAACCGCGGCGTGAGCGAGCGGGAGCTCTTCCTCCGCCACCCCGGCAACCCGATCCTGACCGCGGACGACTGGCCCTATCCCGTGAACGCCGTCTTCAACCCGGCCGCAGCCGCGGTGAACGGCGAGACGGTCCTGCTCGCCCGCGTCGAAGACCTCACGGGGATCTCGCACCTCACCGTCGCCCGTTCCGCGACCGGCGTCGACCGCTGGACGGTCGACGACGTGCCGCTGCTCGCCCCCGATGCGGACACCGCGAGCGAGCAGTGGGGTTTCGAGGACCCTCGCGTCGTCTGGGTCGCCGAGCTCGAACGCTGGGTGATCACGTGCACCGCGTACGGCCCGGCAGGCCCGGCGGTCTTCCTCGCAACGACAGTCGACTTCAAGACGGTCGAGCGCTACGGGATCGTCCGGCACCCCGAGGACAAGAACGCAGCACTCCTGCCGCATCGCATCGACGGGCGCTGGGTGCTCCTCCACCGCCCCAAGACCGAGTTCGGCGGCGCGCGGGGCGAGATCCTGCTCTCCCGTTCGGCGGACCTCGTCAGCTGGAGCGCACCGGAGCAGGTGCTCCAACCCCGCGAGGGCGCCTGGTGGGACTCACTGCGGATCGGGATCGGACCGCCGCCGCTTCGAACCGAGCACGGCTGGCTGCTCGTCTACCACGGCGTCAAGCAGACCGTGGGCGGCGACCTGTACCGCGTCGGCCTCGCCCTGCTCGACCTCGACGAGCCGACACGTGTCCTGCGCCGGCTTCCGACCTGGATCCTCGCACCGCTCGCGCCGTACGAGCGCACCGGCGACGTCCCGAACATCGTCTTCCCCTGCGGCCTCGTCCACGATGCCGAGAGCGGTGATGTCCGCCTCTACTACGGCGCGGCCGACAGCACGATCTGCCTCGCAACCGCGCAGCTCGACGATCTCCTGGACGCGGTGCTCGCTGCACCGCCCGACGCCTAAACGACTCTGCGATAGAGCTCGAGGTAGTCGTCGACCATCCGGCCGGCGTCGAAGCGATGGACGACGGACTTCCGGATCGCGTCGCTGTCCAGACGGACCGCGGCGTCCACGGCTGACACCGCTTCGTCGACGGACGTGACGAGGTAGCCGTTCTCGCCGGAGCGGACGATCTCGAGCATCGACCCGCGCGCGGTCGCGATCACCGGCGTCCCGCAGGCCATCGCCTCGACGACGCTGAAACCGAACGGCTCGTCGAAGTTGACGAGGTGCAGGAGCGCTCGCGCCCCGCGGAGCAGCTCGTTGCGACGCTCGGGGCCCACGGGCCCGACGTACGTGACGCGTTCCCCGTCGACGCGCGGCGCCACGAGCTGCTCGTAGTACTCCTCGTCCTGGACGATGCCGGCGATCACGAGCGGGAGGCCGACCTGCTCGGCCACCTCGATCGCCTCGACCGTGCCCTTGTCGGGGTGGATCCTCCCGAAGAAGAGCAGGTACTCACGCGGCGCGACGCCCACCTCGAACTCGCCCATGTCGATGCCGTGGTGAATCGTCGCGGCGTAGACGAGATTCGCGTGCCGGTCCGCGTCGCTGATCGCAACGTAGTGACCGATGTCGTTGTACTTCTCGAAGACGCGCACGATCCCGGGCGACGAGAAACCGTGGATCGTCGTGACGACCGGCGTCTCGACGAGAGCGCTGTACGTCAGGGGCAGGAAGTCGAAGCTGTTGTGGATCACGTCGAACTCGCCGGCCCGCTCGAACACCGCGGAGATGTGCAGCGCCTCCCATACCTTGGGGTCAAGCGACGGATCTTCCGAGTATCCGGTCGGCGCCGTGCCGACGAGACGTGCGCGCGTGATCGAATCGGCCGTCGCGAACAGCGTGACGTCGACTCCGCGGGCGACGAGGCCTTCGGTCAGCAGCGAGGCGAACTGCTCCCACGGCCCATAGTGCCGCGGCGGGACCCGCCACGAGATGGGCGCGAGCATGCCCACGCGGAGCGTGCTCATCGTCGCCGCAACACCATCCCCCCTCTGTCGCCGGTCAGCCGTCCGTCCCGCAGCGTCGGCACCCCGTTGACGACGACATGCTTCATTCCCTCCGCAAGCCGGTTCGGCTCGTACACCGTGCCCCGCTCGCCGAACCGTGCCGCGTCGAAGACGACGACGTCTGCGCGCGCACCCTCGCGCAGGACGCCGCGGTCGGTCAGCCCGATTCGCTCTGCGGGCTGTCCGGTCAGCCGATGGATCGCCTCCTGCGGCGTGAGGAGACCTTCGTCACGCACCATGAAGCGCCAGAACCACGCGGCCCACGTGTAGGCGCCGTGGAAGAACGCGTGCGCAAGACGCCCGTCGGGGGCAAGCGTCGTCGCGTCCGAGCCCGGGACGCAGAGCGGATGCGCGAACGCCTCGCGCTGCTGCTCCTCGCTGTAGGCGTGGATGATCACCATCAGCTTCTCCAGCTCGCCGATGCCGCCGAGCAGCAGGTCGTAC
>JBGPLW010000065.1:0-10558 GCA_041486645.1 Gaiellaceae bacterium
CCGGTCGGCGGCGGAACGGAGGTGACGATCACGGGCGCGAACCTCACCGGTGCGACCCAGGTCACCTTCGGCGGGACGCCGGCGGGGTTCTGGGTGAACAGCGACACGTCGATCACCGCGATCGCGCCTGCCGCTGAAGCGGCCGGCAGCGTCTACATCAGGGTCACCACCATCGGCGGCAGGAGTGCCACCGGTACGAACAATCGATTCTCGTACACCATCTCGACTCCGATCGTGTCGAGCGTGGACTCGAACGTTGGCCCGGCCGACGGGGGGACGTGGGTGACGATCACGGGCGCGAACTTCAGCGGCGCCACCCAGGTCGCCTTCGGCGGGACGCCGGCGGACTTCTATGTGGACAGCGACACATCGATCACCGCGCTCTCGCCGGCCGGCGCGGGGACCGTCGACGTCACGGTGACGGCATTCGGTCGTACGAGCGCCCTGAGCGCCGCCGATCAGTTCACGTACGTGGCGGCTCCGTCGGTGTCGAGCGTCGACCCGAGCGCCGGCCCGTCCGGCGGCGGGGCGCTGGTGGCGATCACGGGAGCGGGCTTCACCGGCGCCGTCGAGGTCGACTTTGGCGGAGTCGCCGCGGAGTTCGCGGTGCTGAGCGACACGTCGATCCTCGCACTGTCGCCGGCGGCGAGCGCGGGAACGGTGGACGTGACGGTCACGAGCGACGGCGGCACGAGCACCGCGACTGCGAGCGATCAGTTCACGTACCTGGACGCTCCGACCGTGTCGAGCGTTGATCCGAACGCCGGTCCGGTCAACGGCGGAACGTCGGTGACGATCACGGGGGCAGGTTTCACCGGGGCGACCGAGGTCGACTTCAGCGGGGTCGCAGCGGACTTCGTGGTGACGAGCGACACGTCGATCACGGCGGTCTCGCCGGCGGCCGCCGCGGGAACGGTGGACGTCACGGTCACGAGCGACGGCGGGACGAGCACCACGACTTCGGGCGATCAGTTCACGTACGAATAGCCTCGAAAACCATCACTCCCGTTTCTCAAGCCTGGCCGAGCTGCTTAGGCCGCCAACGCGTGGGCGTCATAGCCGAACTGCAGCCCGCACTCCCACGACGTCGCCGTTGCGAGGTCAGTTGCCGAGAAGAAGTCGGCCAGCAGCGGCTGGGCGCCGCTCGCGGGGTCGAACAGGGCGAGGTGGCCCTCACCCGGGAGGAGATGCAGTCGGCTGTTCTTGATCAGTCGCGTGAGCTGAACGCCGTTCGCCGGCACGGTCACGCGGTCGTCCTCGCCCGCGATCACGAGCGTCGACTGCCGGAGCGTCCCGAGCCAGGGGAGGCTCGACCATGTCGCCGCTGCGAGCAGCTGGTACGCGTAGCCGAGCAGCGAGGGCGGCGAGCCGACGCGCGCCTCTCGTAGTGACGCGTCGACCATGCTGTCGCGCTCGCCGTAGAGGTGGCTCGTCCTCGCGCCGAACGACCGCGAGTAGTACCGGAGCGGCGTTGCGAGCGCCGACAGCGCGGCAGGGTCACCGAGCCGGCTGCCCCAGCCGCACGCGGTGCTGACGAGCGCCAGCCGGCGGACGCGCTCGGGCGCAACGCGCGCGAGCTCCTGTGCGACGAGGCCCCCGTGCGAGAACCCGAGCACGTCGGCCTGCGCGTAACCAAGCGTGTCAAGGAGATCGCGAGCGACCCGCGCAATCGACACGATCGGCAGCGGGAAGATCGGCGTCGACGAGCGACCCGTTCCCGGCGCGTCGAATGCGATCGTCCGCGACCGCCGAGCGAGCGCCGTCTCCGTGGCGTCGAACATGTCGACGTTCGCGCCGATGCCGTTGATCATCAGGAGCGGGAAACCCTCGCCACGCTCGCGCACGAAGATCTCGAGCCCGCGGACCGAGACTGTTCGCCCAGCCTCCGCAATCGCAGGCACTCGCGGATGTTGCCTGATCAGGTGGACGATGGAACGTCGAAGCTGCGGTAGACGCCGAGCAGCGCCTGCTTCTGGGTGTCGGTCAGCCGCTTGTCGGCGACGATCGCGGTTTCGATCCGGTCCGGCTGCGGGCCGTCGCTCACGTCCTCCTTCAACAGGCCGGCGCGCTCGAGCAGCACCTCGGCGGGCAGGTCGAAGGCAGCCGCGAGCGACTTGACGACTCTGATCGACGGCTCGTGCAGGCCGCGCTCGAGCTGGCTCAGGTAGGCGTTCGACAGATCGCTGAGATGCGCAAGCTCGCGGAGCGAGAGCTTCGCGAGCTTGCGCTGAGTCTTGATGACCTCGCCCAGCGCCTCGACTTGCGACTTCCAGGTGTCTTCGGTCAAGGCAGGAACCTGCTCAGCCTTGCTTGGGGCCCTTGGTCTTCACTGTCGGCGCAACGGCCTCGAGCACCTGCTCGGCGAACTCGCGCTGCGCCTTCAGGAGCTGCTCGGCGAAGGCGAAGCTCGACTCGATGAGCTGCTTCGGCGTCGGGAGCTCCTCCGCGAACGGCACGCTGGGAACCGTGGGGACGGCTTTCTCGACGGCCTCGGCCCAGGTGCGGGCGGCCTCGACGACGAACTGCTGGCTCTGGCGGACCGCGGCGAGCGTCTGCTCCTGTGCGGTCTCGGTGAACTCGGTGACGGTGGACATTGGTGCTCCTCTCGATGGTTGTCTGGTAACTATATCACGCAACCGGGCTGTCGGGTGAGCGCCTACGTCAGGATGTACGTCCCGGGCGCCTCGCCGAGCGCCGGATTCCGCTCGCTCCCGAGCGGCGGCGGCTCCCGCTGCCCGCCGCTGCGCTCGGCCGCCCACCGCGTCCAGTCCTCCCACCACGACCCCTCGTGCAGCTCGGCCCCCGCCCGCCAGGCGTCGGGGTCGGCCGGCAGCTCGTCGTTCGTCCAGTAGCGGCTCTTCGGGCTCGGCGGGTTGACGATCCCGGCAATGTGACCGGCGGAGGAGAGGACGAACCGCACGTCGCCCGACAGCAGCCGCGTCGACGCGTACGACGAGCTCCACGGGACAATGTGGTCCTCGATCGCGGCGAGGATGAACGTGTCTGTCCGGATGTCGCCGGCGCCGATCCGCTCTCCGGCCAGCTCCAGCTCCCCGCGTGCGAACTCGTTGCGCCCGTAGCAGGAGCGAAGGTAGAAGGCGTGCATCTCCGCCGGCATCCGTGTTGCATCGTCGTTCCACGCGAGGATGTCGAACTTCGGCACCGGCTCACCGAGCAGCCAGTTGTTGGCGACGTAGTTCCAGACGAGATCGTTGCCGCGCAGGAACGTGAAGGTGCGTGCGAGGTCCTCGCTCGCGAGAAAGCCTTTCTTGCGCATCATCCGCTCGAGACGCTCGAGCGCAGCCGGGCCGGTGAACGCCCCGAGGACGCCGGGCTCGCTGAAGTCGATGAACGTGTTCAGCAGCGTCGCGGAGCGAACGCGGTGTGCGGCCGTCTTCTCTAGGTACGCAAGCAGCATCGCGGTGAGCGTGCCGCCAAGGCAGAGCCCGACGACGTTGACCTCGCTTGCACCGGTGATCTCCTCGACCGCCTCGAGCGCAGCGCTCGGCCCATTGACGAGGTAGTCGTCGAGAGTGACGTCGCGCATCGACGCATCGGCGTTGCGATAGCTGATCGCGAAGACCGTGTGCCCGTGCTGCACCGCCCACTCGATGAAGCTCCGCCGCGGCGCTAAGTCCATCACGTAGTACTTGTTGATCCACGGCGGGCTGCAAAGCAGCGGCACCTCGTAGACAGTCTCGGTCTGCGGCGCGTACTGGAGCAACTCGATCAGGTCGTTGCGGAACACGACCTTCCCCGGCGTCGCTGCCAGGTCTTTCCCGATCGTGAACGCGCCGCGATCGACCTGCCGCGGCATCCCTTTGTTCGTCGCGAGGTCGGTCAGGAAGTTCCGCGCTCCACGAACGAGCGAAACGCCGCCGGTCTCGAACGCGCGCTTGAGCGCGGCCGGGTTGCCGGGTAGCACGTTCGTCGGCGCCATGGCGTCCACGACGATCTCTGCCGCAAGCCGCAGTTTCTTTGCGTCCGCACTCGACCCGGCGCCTGCCTCGACGAGATCCTGTGCCAGCTGTCCGAACAAGAGGTAGCTCTGCTGGAGCCAGAAAAAAGCTGGGTTCTCCTGCCAGGTCGGGTCGGCGAACCGCTTGTCCTTCCGCCCCGGCTCGACCGGCCCCGGCGCATCTCCGCCCAGTGCGCGAGCGACTGCGGCCGCGGTCGCCGCGGAAAGCCCCGACGTGTAGCTGCCGAAGGCCTGCAGCACTCCGGACGGGTTCCGCGCAAGCCCTGCGACGAGCTGCGCCGTTGCCTCCCCGAGCGCGAGCGGGTCGACCGCCGCGAGGAGCTCGGCCTCGGGCCCGATCGCATCGCCGGCCGCCGTCGTGTCGCTGCCGTTCATGCTTGCGTCGCTCTGTTGCGCAGCGCGGGTCACATGTACAGCCCTCCGTTGATCGAATAGGCCTGCCCGGTGATGTACGAGGAGTCGGCGTCGACGAGGAAGGCAACCACTCGCGCGACCTCCTCCGGCTCGCCTAGCCGGCCGGCCGGGATTTGCTCGATGATCCGCGCGAGGATCTCCTCGGGGATCGCCGCGACCATCTCCGTCGCGATGAAACCGGGCGCGACGCAGTTGACCGTGATGCCCGATCGCGCGCCTTCGAGCGCCATCGTCATCGTGAGCCCGAACAATCCCGCCTTCGCCGCCGCGTAGTTCGCCTGCCCGATGTTTCCCGTCTCGCCGATGACTGAGCTGATGTTCACGATTCGTCCATAGCCGCGGTCGATCATGTGCTGAAGCGCCGCGCGCGACATGTAGAAGGCGCCGTTGAGGTTGACCTCGATGACATGATCCCACTCCTGCGGCGTCATGCGACGGACGCTCTTGTCGACCGTGATCCCGGCGTTGTTGACCAGGATGTCGAGGTGCCCGTAGCGGTCGATCACTTCCTCGATGACGCGCTCGCAGTCGGCGTGGTTCGAAATGTTGCCCTGGTGAACGCTGACGCGTTCGGGGTCAGCCTCCCCGATGAACGCCCGCGCGGCCTCTTCGTTTCTCGAGTAGCCGGCCGCGACGGTTGCACCACGTTCCAGGAAATCCCGGCTGATCGCAAGGCCGATGCCGCGAACGCCGCCGGTTACGAGCGCAACTCGGCCGGCCAGAGTCGGCGTCGCGCTCACGCCGGAAAGAGCGGTTTTTGTCCCGGGAGACGGGACGGTCGGTGTTGAGGAAATCGTCACTGGCGTCACCTCTTCTCGATCGGCTGGGCTGATTGGCCACGAGCGAAGCGACTGGCTCCTGCGGCGGTCAGAGCGCCTCCCGCCAATCGTTCTACCCGGCGACGAGATTGCCAACCTCCGTCGAGCCAAGGCCCGAGGCATTGAGGGACGACGGCCGATCTATGAACATGACGGCTATGAGACTTTCGGGGCGAAAGCGCGGCGCCAGATGACCCTCTCCGTGACCCTCCTCGCCATCCCGATCGTCGCGGTGGTCGGCGGCTATCTCGCGGTGAGGATGTCGCCGCGTCGAACGCCCAACTCAGCCCGCCGCCACCGCTGGGAGCGTCGTGCGAATGCGCTGCTCATCCCGTTCTCCCCTTCCTGGTCGATGCGGGGGAGTTGAGCGGGCCGGCGATTTGGTCGCAACCTGCCTACGGGCGGTTGTCGCGCGGATCCCAGAGCGGAATCGGCGCGGTCGCTTCATAGGCCATTCCCTTCGGGTAGCTGATCAGTTCGATGAACGTGCCGAACGGCGTGCGGAAGTAATTGATGGTCTGGCCCGCCGCGGGGCCGTCGGTGACGGCGAGCGGGCCGAGCAGCTTCTCGACGCCCTTCGACTGCATGTACTCGATCGCCTTGTCCATGTGGCGGACGTAGAACGCGATGTGCTTGCCGCCCCAGTCGGAGTTCTTCCTGAACGTGTGATCCTGGCCTGGCGCGGTGTACTGGAACAACTCCACGTTCGGGCCGTTCCCGCCGCGCACGGACGTGATCTGCTCGACGACGGCACGCGGGTCGACATCGAGCAGCTGATGCATGAAGTCACCCGTGTCGCTGAACGGCCCGAACGTCAGCGGTGCGCTGAAGCCGAGCACGTCCTGGAACCAGGCGGACGCCTGCCCGATGTTCGGAACCGTGATCCCGACGTGATCAATCCCGAGCAGCCCCGGGACTTTCGTGACTTCCGAGTTCAGGCCGTTGCGCTTCGGCGACCAGAGCGGACGGCTCGGGTCACGTTCGTACGCCATCCCTTGCGGATAGCTGATCAACTCGATGAACGTGCCGAACGGCGTCCGGAAATAGTTGATCGACTGGCCCGCCGCCGGCCCTCCTGTCACGGGGAACGGGCCGAGGAACTTCTCCACGCCCTTCGAGCGCATGTACTCGACCGCTGCGTTGATGTCGGTGACGTAGAACGCGATGTGGTGCCCGGCCCAATCCGAGTTCCGTGGATGCGTGTGCAGCTGATCCGGCGCGTCGTAGTGGAACAGCTCGATGCCGCCGCTGTGACCGAGACGCAGCATCGTGATCTGCGAGATAACCGCGCGCGGATCGACGCCGAGCAGGTCGTGCATGAACGTCCCCGTCGGATCGCTGAACGGTCCGAACGTCAGCGGCGCAACGGCGCCCATCACGTCCTCGAACCACTCGATCGCCTGGTTGATATCCGGAACCGTGATGCCGACGTGGTCGGCGCCGACTAGACCGAGCTCGCCCCGGCCCCCGTCCGCGTGCGCCGGAGAGGCGAGCAGATACGGTGCCGCACTCGCCGCAGCGGCAAGCTTCGCGCCCCTCGCCAGGAACTCCTTGCGCGGCATGCGGGACTCGCTGCTCAACGTCCTCACCTCCGAGTCGTTTCCCGTGACCCGTCGCACCTTCTCACGGCGCGCGGTGGCGCGTCCACTGCCGAGCGCAGCGCTAGACCGGGTTGGCCGCGCCGAATCGACGCAGCCGGAGAACCGCGGCAATGGCCAGCATGAGCGCGACCACGTCACTCGCCACGCACCACGTACAGACGGCGTCGATGACGGCAAGCTGGACGATGAAGAGGTACATCGCGTAGCCGACGGCCCCGAGCGCGAGCATCGCGCCCGCCCTGACGAGGAGCGGTCGGACGCTGACTGCCGTTGCGAAGATCGCGAGGTAGGCGAGGACGCCGAGATACGCGTTCGGAACCCCGCCGAGCTCGGAGTACGACGAGCGCTGCACGGTTGCGCAGCCGCTCGTCGGGCAGATGATCGACACGTCGGAGATCCGCGTGTAGCTGAGGTAGGCGGCGATCGCCGCACCGGCGAGTGCAAGCGCCCCGATCGCGAGCCGCAGGCGCCGGTCGCTCATCGAAGCAGCAGCCGGTCGAGCTGCTTCGTGAAGTCGTCCGGGTCGAAGCTCTTCAGGGAGAGCGTCTGCAGTGTCATGAGCGAGCTGCCGGCCTGGAAGAACGGCGTTCCGGGGACGTGGGCCCCCCGCGCCGCCTGTGCAGCAGCGGCGATCTGCGCCGTGACCGTCTTGCCGCCGCGGTCCTGCCGCATCCGTGCGAGGTCCAGACCCGGCACGCTCCGCGCGACCGCGGTGAGCCGTGCCTCGGTCACCCAGCCGCTGTTCTCGTCGCCCTGACCGGCGAAGAGCAATTCGAGGACGTTCCAGAGTCGGTTCTGACGGCCGGCCGCAAACGTCCAGCGCAGCGCCGTACCGGAGTCCGGCCCGAGGAACGCGAGCCCGCGGAAGACGAGTCTCGCCCGACCCGTTCGCACGTACTTGCGGATGACCGTGGGCAGCGTCTCGCGCGCGAACCGCGCGCAGTACACGCACTGGACGTCCGCGTACTCGACGATGGTGAGGCGCGCCTTCGCATTCCCGAGCGAAGCCCCGCTCTGCGGGATCCCGTGCAGCAGCGCCGCAACCTCGCGGGCGCCCGGCACGGCGGCCGCGCCTGCCGGCTCGGCCCGCGCGGCCGCTGTCGCGACAGCGGCGGTCGCAAGAGCAGCAGCGCAGAGCAAGAGCCGACAGCCGCACCGGACGTCCATGTCCGTTCTATCCACCACCGCGTCGGCGCGGCGCTCGTGCTTCATCCGCACGATGTCTGTGGGAAACCCGTAACTCTGACGCCGTCGGCACCGATGGGACGCCCGTCCCGGGGGGTGATCTGCCGGCTATGAGGCGTCGTAGCGCCCTCCTCGCGATGGTCGCGGCCTGGCCCGCGCTCTTCGCGGTTGCGCCCGCAGGCGCGACCACGCTGCCGGCCGCGGGCCCGCTCGTGCGCGACGTCGTCGTCCGCGCTGCACCGTCACCGAGCGCGCGGCGCGTGGTGACGCTCTCACAGTTCCGCCCGGACTTCCGCCCACGAATCGTCCTCGCGGTCGAGGCGCGCGGACAAGGTGACGCGGCGTGGTACCGCATCCGGCTCACGTCGCGACCGAACGGGCGCCTGGGATGGATCGCCGCCGACGCCGCCGATCTGCACGCGGTCTCGACCCGGATCGTGATCCGGCGCTCGGCACGGTCGCTCGAGGTCTGGCGCGGAGCGGTCAGGCTCCTGCGCGCCGCGGTCGCCGTGGGCGCACCGGGCATGGAGACGCCGCTCGGAAGCTTCTACGTGACAGCGCGCTTCTGGCCGACCGACAGCTTCTACGGGCCGTTCGCACTCGAGACGAGTGCCTACTCGCGCCTCAGCGAGTGGCCCGGGGGCGGCGTCGTGGGGATCCACGGCACGAGCATGCCGTGGCTGCTCGGGCGCGCGGTCTCACACGGCTGCGTGCGCGTCGCCAACGCGACCGCGCTTCGACTCGCGCAACTCGTCCCGCTCGGGACGCCGATCTCGATCGTCGCCTGAGCTACGGGCCGGTGCTTGCGAGCAGCCGGCCGCCCGAATCGACGAGCCGGTAGCCGGCATCGACGAGCCTCGGGGCGGTGAGATGCCGCCACGCGCCGCCGGTCGTGCCGACGCTCCGAAGATCGGCAAACGCGAACCGGAACACGTTGCACGCGCCGGTGCCGCCGTTCCAGCTCTCCGACATGACCATCGGGCGCCACACGTGGTGGCTCCCCTGGAGCGAGATCGGAGGGCTCGCAGGCGCGCCGTCGACCCAGACGCGCCACGTGCCGGGAGTACCGGTGACCTCACGAACCGCAACCGCGTGCGTCTCGCCCGCCGGGACGTCGTTGCGAATGGCGGTGTAGACGGGTGAGGCACCCGCGCGCGCGACCTCGTAGTACAGCGTGTTCGCCCCCGCCTCGAAGCCGGCGAAGCCGGCCTGAATCCAGGACGCCGAGCCGGGCGCTCCGCTGCTGAGGCCGACCCAGGCCGCAACATGCCCCCAGCGGACGAGCGGCGGGGCGAGGGCGGTCAGCCGTGCGCCGACGCCGGCTGCCGAATGCGCTCCGATGATGCCGGCGTAGCCGTACTCCTGAGCGCAGCGAGTCGCCGGCGCGGCCACGGCGGAGAGAGCGTCGAACGGCAATGCCGCCGCGGCGAAAGCGAGCAGCGAGGTCAAGGCGAGGAGTGGGCGCGTCATCGAGCCACAGCTTCGGGTGCCTGAAAAGGTGATCGGCAAAGCGCAGAGGCACCCGATCACTCGAATGAGGCCGGGAGTCTAGGTGGGAAAAGCGACGGCGTCTAGAGCCGGAACGCAAGGAGGGCCCGGCGCCGCCGGGCCCTCCTCGGCCGAATCAGCCTGCAATCAGCCGGTTACGGGCGGCTGGAAGACGCCCACGACGCCGATGCGCCCCAGGCACTTCCCGGACGCGCCCGGGAACGCGCGGACGATCAGGACGCCCGGCTTCTTCGGGTGGAAGACGTGCCGGTAGATCCCGGTGTTCGACGTCGTTCCGCGGACGTTCACGCCCGGGCCTCGAACCGTCACGATCGCGCCGGCCATCGGCTTGCCGCGCTGGTCGCTCACGCGCACGATGACGACGCGCTTGTGCCCGACCTGGATGGAGATCGGGCGGACGGTGATCGCCGTGCACCGAAGCGCCGGCGGAGCAAACGGGCCGCGTACCGTTGTGGCCTCAGTCGCGGAGTTGTCCGCGGTGTTCAGCTCCGGCTCCGCGGCTACCGCGACGACCGTGTTCGTCAGCGTTCCCGCCGACCCCGGCCGCACCGTGATCACGACTGCAGCCGTAGCAGCAGGTTCCAACGAGCCAAGCTTGCAGACGAGGCCGTTGGTCTCGACCGTGCAGGTGCCCTGGCTCGGAGAAGCTGCGACGTAGACCACTCCCGACGGGAGCGGATCGACGAGCGTGACATCCGTCGCCGTGAACGCGGGACCGCCCGACGGCGGCCAGTTGGTCACGGTGAGCGTGTACGTGAGCAACGAGCCCACGGCCACCGGATCGGGCGAGTCGGTCTTCGTCACGATCAGATCGACCGCAGCGCGGACCGGCGTCGTCACCGTCGTGGTGACCGGAGCCTCCGGCGGCACATACGTGTTGATGAAGGTGCAGGTCACCGGAGTGTTCTCGGCGATCGTGCCCGAGCAGTGCGTGGAGGTCGCCGTGTAATGCGGCGGACCACCACTCTCGGTCACGGCGTACGCACCGACGGGCAACGTCAACGTCACACCGTGCACCGAACCCGCAAACGACGAGTCGTCGGCCGTTCCCA
>JBGPLW010000066.1:0-10540 GCA_041486645.1 Gaiellaceae bacterium
CGCAGGTCAGCGACGTCGATGCCGGTCGAGGCGACGCCGCTGATCATCGCGCGCTTGATCATCCGGCACGCGGGCGTTCCCTCGCGCGATGCGACGACGCGGTCGCCGCGCTTGAGCGCGGTGCCGAGCGCGGCCGCGAGCTTGACAGCGACGTCCGGTGTGAGGTCGACGTTGACGAGGCCGGAGACGCCGTTGACGCGGAAGATGCGCGTCGTCCCGCGCGACTCCCAGATGAGGCTCTCGAAGAGGTGCGAGCCGGTCTCGACTTCCTTGTAGGGGTAGATCCGGACGCCGGGCATGATCACGCTCTCGGAACCGATCGTCACCTCGTCGCCGATCGCGACGCCCTCCTGTACGCGCACGTGCGCGCGGAGATCGCACGAGCGTCCGACGATCGCGCCCTCGACCGTGGTCGCCCGTCCGATCGACGTCGAGCCGTCGATGATCGACCGTGCGGTGCGCGCACGTTCGCGCAGCGTCACGCTCGCCCCGAGCACGCTGTACGGGCCGACGGTCGCGTCGGCTGCGATGCGGCAGTAGTTGCCGAGGAACGCGGGGCCTTCGAGCGCATCGAGGTCGTGGAGGTCGACGCCCTCCCCCACCCACACGTTGCCGCGGATGCGAATGCCGGGAATGTGCAGCCGCACCTTCTCGTCGAGCGCGTCGAAGTTGGCCTGCCGGAACTGGTCGAGGTTGCCGATGTCCTGCCAGTAGCCGTCCATCACGAAGCCGTACATCGGCCGGCCCATCTCGAGCAGCAACGGGAAGAGCTCCTTCGAGAAGTCGAACGGGCGGTCCTTCGGGATGTGCCGCAGCACCTCCGGCTCGAGCACGTAGATGCCGGTGTTGATCGTGTCGCTGAAGACCTGGCCCCACGATGGCTTCTCGAGGAAGCGCTCGATGCGGCCGTCCTCGTCGGTGACGACAATCCCGAACTCGAGCGGATTGTCGACCGCTTTGAGGCCGATCGTCACCGACGCCTTCTTCTCGCGGTGGAACTCGACCAGCTTCGTGAGGTCGACGTCGCAGAGCGCGTCGCCCGAGATCACGAGGAACGTGTCGTCGAGCCGCCCCGCCGCGAGCCGCACGGAGCCGGCGGTGCCGAGCGGCGACTCCTCGACGGAGTACGAGACGTCGACGCCGAGCGACTCGCCGCTGCCGAAGTACGAGCGGATCGCCTGCGGCAGGAACGCAACGGTGACGATGATGTCCTCGAAGCCGTGCTCCTTCAGCAGCTCGATGATGTGCTCCATGCAGGGCTTGCCGACGATCGGCACCATCGGCTTCGGCTGATTCGACGTGAGCGGACGAAGGCGCGTGCCCTCGCCGCCCGCCATGACGACGGCCTTCATGCGCGCAGCTCCTTCGAGGCGTCGCGCACGTAGAAGAGTGCGGCGACCACTGCTGCGGCGAGGCCGATCCAGAACAGCACGACCGGCCAGCTCGTGTGGTCGTGCGTGACGATGCGGAAGCCGATCGCCGCGTAGAGCACCCAGGTCGCGCCCTTGCCGATGATGTTCACGTCGAGGTCGATCCCGCGCGGTGCGAGCACGCGCCAGCCGGCGAGCAGCAGGAGGTCGCGCGCGACGATGACCACGAGGCCCGCCCACGGCAGCCGGCCGTACGCGACCAACAGGATGACGGCGGCGTCGATCATCAGCCGGTCGGCGAGCGGGTCGGCGATCTTCCCGAAGCGCGACTCGACGCGCCAGCGGCGCGCGAGGAAGCCGTCGACCTGGTCGGTCGCTCCGGCGACGGCGAAGACGATTCCGGCGGGCCAGCTGCGCGCGTCCCCGGCTTTCACCATCAGAACGACGAAGATCGGGATGAGCGCTAGCCGCCCGAGAGTCAGGGCGTTCGGCAGGTGCGTGAGTGGAGCTGGGACAGCGCGGGTAGCCATCCCCGACAAGTCTACGGTGGCCCTACCGCACGCCGTGAAAGCGAGCGGCCCAGTACGTCGTCCGCAAGAGATAGGCGGTCTGGGCCGGCGCCCCCACGAGGCCCCAGGCGCCGTCGTAGCCGACGTAGCCGCGCCGGGCCTGGGCGGGCTCGATCTGCGTCCCCTCGCCCCACTCGTTGAAGCTCGTGATCGTGACGACGTCCGGGTGCGCGGCGAGCGCGGCCGTCCAGAGGAGGTCGTACGTGGCGCCGTTCTGGCGCGTCCGCCCCTGCGGCGGCTCGCCGGCGCGGTGGCCGTCGTAGCCGGGGCCGACGCTCGGCGAGCAGGCGAGATGTATTGCGTGCGCCTGCGCGCACAGGCGCGCGAACTTCGCGCCGGTGTTCGTGAGGAAGTCGTAGGTGTAGACGCCGTCGAACCGGCCGGCAGCGGCGAAGCCCACCTTCTCGGTGCCCGCGAACACCCGCATCGTCGACGGCGCCTGGGCGCGCACGGCCGCCCAGTCCTCCGCTGCGATATCACGGGGGTGGTAGACGTAGATGTCGCGCACGCCGAACGAGGCGAGGTAGCCGAGGTCGAGCGCGACGGAGGCGGCCGAGCGATCCGAGTAGGGCTCCAGATGGATGGCGACGAGCAGCCCGTGCCGCCGTGCCGTCGACACGACGAGCGGCAGCCGTGCGTCCTCGGCGGCGCCGCGGCCCCACCACGAGACGACGACTTCGTCGATGCCGGCCGAGGCGATCTGCGTCATCTGCCGGTCGACGACGGCGGGGTCGCTGCTCGAATAGGGGCCGACCGCCGGGAAGAAGCTCGAGTAGAGGTCGGAGGGCGGCCGGTGCCCGTTCTGGTCCCAGTGCTGCCAGGCGCCGTCGGCCGCGGGCGTCCCGTACCAGGGGTAGTAGAAGATCGCGACCGTTCCGGCGCGCGCGAGCGAGGGCACGCACAAGCACGCCCCTGCCAGCCCCACGACCAGGAGGCGCCGCAGCACGCGCGTATCCTCTCGCGCGTGGCGGACGATTTCCACCTCCCTGGGTTCGTCAACGCCCACAGCCACACCTTCCAGCGGCTCCTGCGCGGCCGGAACGAGGGCCGGGACTTCTGGGCGTGGCGCGAGTCCATGCTGGACCTGGCCCGGTGTCAGACACCCGGACGGGTCCGGGAGAGCTACGGCTGGATCTACCGGGAGATGCGCGCCGCGGGCTACACCGCCGTCGGCGAGTTCCACTACCTCGGCCTTGCGGAGGCGCACGAGGCGGCGGCGGCGGCGCGCGAGGCGGGCGTCGAGCTCGTGCTCCTCTTCGTCGCCTACGCGCGAGGCGGGATCGACCGCTTCCGGCAGGCGTCCGTCGCCGACTACCTGCGCGGGCTCGAGGAGCTCCGTGACGCCGGGGTGCGCGTCGGCGTCGCCCCCCACTCCGTGCGCGCCTGCCCGCGCGACTGGCTCGAGGAGCTCGGCCGCTACGCGGACGCGCACGCGCTGCCGCTGCACGTGCATGCGGACGAGCAGCCGCGCGAGATCGAGGAGTGCTGGGCGGAGTACGGGCTGCGCCCGGTAGAGCTGCTCGCCGAGTGCGGCTGCCTCGGCCCGCGGACCACAGTCGTGCACGGCACGCATGCCGACGGCCGCGAGCTCGATCTGCTCGGGCAGGCAGGGGCCCGCATCTGCGTGTGTCCGACGACCGAGTCGAACCTCGGCGACGGCTTCCTTCCGGTCGAGCGCGTTCTCCATCGTGAGATCGGGATGTGCATCGGCTCCGACTCGAACGTCCGGATAGACCCATTCGAGGAGCTGCGCGAGCTCGACGGCATCGCGCGCCGTCAGGCCGGAAGGCGCGACGTGCTGACTGTCGACGCGCTGCTGGCGATCGGCGCCGACGAGGGTGCAGCGTCACTCGGACTCGAGAGCTGGCCGCCGATCGAGATCGACGTCGGGCACCCGCAGCTGCGCGGCGTCGACGACCCGCGCTCCGCGCTCGTCCACGGCTGCTCCGCGGACGTCGTCAGGTGATGCGGCAGAGCTCGACCGCGCGGCTGACGTCGGTGTCCGTGAACGGCTGGCGGTCGCGGCGGTAGACCTCGGCGAGCCCCCACGCGTTGCCGTTGATCTCGAGGGGCAGCATCAGGAGCGCTCCGAAGCCGAGAAGCTCCAGAACGTCTGCCTCGGCTGCGTCGATGTCGGCGTCGTCGAGCGTGAGCGTTCTGGGAACGCGGGTCTCGAGCACCTGGGCCGTCTGCGGGTAGTCGGGGACGAGGTACCCCTGGCCTTGCGGAAGCGCCGAGCCGTCCTGCACGCGCTGCGCAACGAGGATGAGCACGTCGCCGATCACCCGCGAGATCGAGCACGCGTCCGCGTCGAGCTGCGCCACCAGTGCGTCCGCCGTCGCTCCGAGCACGTCGAGCAAACGCAAGTTGAGCCCCTCCGTCATCCGGGTGAAGTATCGCGCAGGGGCGGCGCGCGACCGTCAGCCGGCGGGCAGGAGAACGACGAACCGTCCGCCTGCGGCGTCGGGGACGGCCTCGATCTCGCCCGCGACGCTCTCGGCGAGGCGGCGGGCGAGCGAAAGGCCGAGCCCCGAGCCGGTGCCGTTCGCGGCCCGGCCGCGGACGCCCGGCTCGAAGATGCGCTCGAGCTCGGTGTCCTCGACGCCCGGGCCGTCGTCGACGACGGAGTAGCGGACGGACGAGCCGACGCGCTCGATCGCGACGTTGACGGTGCTCGCGCCGTAGCGGCACGCGTTCTCGAACACGGGCTGGAGGATCCGCTCCGCGTACTCGCCTTCGACCCCGATGCGGATCGGCCGCTCGGGCTTGGCGATCTCGAAGGCGAGCGAGCGTTCCTCCGCGAGCCCTGCGCAGACCGACGCGGCTTCGGTTGCGACGTCGAGCGCATCCGCGGTGCCGTGCGTCGTACCTGCCTCGTAGCGCGCGGCGGCGAGCAGCGCGTCGATCGTGCGGTTGAGCTGCTCCGCGTTCCGGTGCACCTGCTCGAGGGTGTCGCGGTACTCCTCCGGCGCACGCTCGCGTCGCAGCGCGAGCTCAGTCTCGGCGAGCACGCGTGAGAGCGGCGTCCGCAGCTCATGCGACAGCTCCGCCGAGAACCGTTGTTCGTGGCGGAGGCTCGCGGCGAGCCGGCCGAGCAGCCCGTCGAGCGTGGACGCGAGCTCGGTTAGCTCGTCGCGCGGCTCGCCGAGCCCGAAGCGGCGGTCGAGGTCGCGTTCGCTCCAGGTCGCAGCCTGGCGCGTCATGCGCGTGACCGGGCGCAGAGCCGACGCGAGGAGCCAGCGCGCGGCGATCGCCACCAGGCCGAGCACTACGACGCCGAAGATCAGTGACGAGACGAGGGCCGTTCGCCGCGTCTGCTCGTAGGGGGCGCGCGAGAGCGACACGACGATGCTGCCGATCCGGTGGCCGTGTGCGAAGACCGGACGCGTGTACAGCCACACATCCGCATCGCCGGTGGTGCGGAAGCTCGCAGGCCCGGCGGCGGCGAGCAGCGCCTCCGCGTCCACCGAACGGCGTGCGCGGGGCCGCTCGATGACGCGGTTGCCCTCGAGCACCCAGACGCCGGTGTCCGGCACGGCGTTCGACCCTTCGCGCAGGCGAATGTGCCCGTTGGAGGTGTCGATGACATCGAGCTGCGCCGCAGCCCGAGAGCGCAACACGGAGCGTGCGTTCGCGTCGAGCGTGTGAGCGAGGATCAGATTGAAGCCGATCACGAGGGCGGCAAGGCTCGCGGCGACGGCGCTCAGCACGACGACGAGCAGCCGGCGCCTGATCATCCGACGCGGTAGCCGACGCCGTGCACGGTGCGTATCTCTGGAGCTCCACCGATCTGCTTCAGCTTGCGGCGGATGCGCGCGACATACGCATCGAGCGTGTTCTCGCGCACGATGGCGCCGTGTGGCCAGCCTGCGCGGACGAGCTCGCGGCGCCGAACCGCTTCGCCCGGCCGTGACAGCAGGAGCGCGAGGAGCCGAAACTCGGTCGGCGTCAGCGGCACCTCGACGCCGTCGGCCGACACCGCGTGCGAAACGGGATCAAGGCGGATCCCCGCCGCCTCGAACGCCGCCGTCCCGCCGGTGCGGCGGAGAAGCGCCTGGATGCGCGCGACGAGCTCGACGAGCGCGAACGGCTTCGCGACGTAGTCGTCGCCGCCGGCGTCGAAGCCGGCCACACGGTCGACCACCGCGTCGCGCGCGGTGAGAAAGAGCACGGGCGCCTCGATGCCGCGGGCACGGAGCGCCTGGCAGACGTCACGACCGTCGGCGTCGGGCAGCCCGATGTCGATGACGAAGATGTCCGGCAGGCCCTTCTCTGTCCGGGCGAGCACCTCTCCTCCGGTCGCGACGGTGTCCACCTCGAAGCCTTCCTCGCGAAGGCTGCGGCTGAGCACGCTCCGCAACTCGGGGTCGTCCTCGACGATCAACACCTTGCCTCCGGTCATCGAGCTCAATCATTGCTCGCGGCGGTCGGGTCTGGGAGGGCGGCGGCGGCACCAGTCGGCCTGGCGGGCGGGAGCATCTGACCGGCGCCGCCGCCGCTCAGAGCGGAAGACGCGCACACGAGGGGAGCGAATTCGCGCCTCCGCACAGTCCAGATGGTGGTCAGGGCCCTCTGACGCCCGCCTGAACGGCGGACGCCACGTTTCCGGCGGCTCGCGAAGCACACGAACACAAACCCTCGAACGGGCGACGCGCGCACGTCGTTGGATTACGTACCGTGTTGGAACAGCCATTCACCACCTATCAGCGGAGGCTCCAATGTTCGACTACTCCGCTGCGGCCCTCCTATTTGCTCTCGCATGCACGGTCGTCGTGGCGATCTTGACTGCGAGGATCCTGTTCCGCGCGTAGCCGGACTGTCACGGCCCGGCGGGGTTCGCATCTGGGATTCGACCTAAAGAAAAGCCCCGCCTCTGCGGGGCTTTTCAATCGGGGTGCCGAGATTTGAACTCGGGACCTCTTGTCCCCCAGACAAGCGCGCTAACCAGGCTGCGCCACACCCCGTGGTGCGAACAGGTTAGCGCGTCGAATCCGGCGCGCCGCTCCTCCCGTAGGTGTCCGTGACATCCGAGAAAAGGAGCGGACATTGAAAGGATTCCTTGTTCTTGCAGCAGTCGCCGTCACGGCGGCCGCGTCCACGACGGGCGCGTTCGCGCAGCATGCCGCGACGCCCGTGCTGACCGGCACGGACGGCCCGGGCTTCACGATCACGCTCACGATGAACGGCAAGCCGGTCAAGACGTTGAAGGCCGGCAAGTACAAGTTCGTCATCAATGACAAGGCCTCGATTCACGGCTGGTCGCTCGATGGGCCCCATGGCTTCGCGAAGGACATCAGCCCCGTGCCCTTCACGGGGACGAAGACGGTGACCCTCACGCTGAAGGCGGGCTCCTACAAGTACTACTGCCCGCCGCACGAGCCGACGATGTTCGGGCGGTTCAAGGTCACGTAAGCGCGCGCAGGAGCGGCCGGCGTTCAAGCGGCCGCTCCTCGTATCATCGGGCCTCGTGATGAAGCGCCGTATCCTGGGCTCCTCCGGGATCGAGGTCTCGGCGTTGTCACTCGGGTCGTGGCGGACGCTCGAGCGGATCCCGCGCGAGCAGGGGCTGGCCGTCATGTCGGAAGCCCGCGGGCATGGGATCACCTTCCTCGACGATGCCCGCTACAACGACGAGACGGGAACGGCGCCGCTCCCGACCGGCTACTCCGAGGTGGTGTTCGGCGAGCTCTTTCGTGCAGCGGGCTGGACGCGCGACGAGGTTGTGGTCGCGAACAAGCTCTGGTGGGAGTTCTGGCCCACGGAGTCACCGCGCCAAGAGCTCGAGAGCTCGCTCGCCCGCATGCAGTTCGACTACCTCGACCTCGTGTACGCCGCCGAGCCGCCCGAGGGGTTGGGGGTTGCAGCGGTCGTTCGGGCAGCGGCAGACCTGATTGCGGGCGGCAGCGTCCGTGCGTGGGGCTTGTTGAATTGGTCTCCTCAGCTCACGGTGGAAGCCGCCGAGGTCGCGCGCAACGAGGGCCTGCCTCTCCCGTGTGCCGTGCAGGTTGCGTACAACCTCGTCATCCGCACCACCGTCGAAGGCCCGGACGAGGAGGAGGCGCTCGTCGCGTCTGGAGCGAGTGTCGTCGCGGCGATGCCGCTCTGGTTCGGCGCGCTGACGGGGAAGTACACCGCGGGTGGGACTTCCGGCCGCATCGCAGACGCGCTCGATGACGACCGCGTGCAGCGCGCGCTTCAGGTAGCCGAGCCGCTCGGGCGACTGGCGAAAGAGCTCGGCACGACGTCCGCCGCGTTGGCGATCGCGTTTCCACTTGCAAGCCCGCGAGTCGCGAGTGTGCTCTTCGGTGCCACCCGGCCCGAACAGATCGTGGAGAACGTCAGGGCGATCGACGTACTCGACGCCCTCGGCGATGCCGAGCTCGCCGAGCTGCGCGCGCTTGCTACTCGCTGAAGCGCTTGTACAGCCGGTCGACGAGGTCGGGCATCCCCTCGAGCCGGTCGGTGATCACGCGGATCCGGTACTCGCGGAAGTGCTCCGCCTCGACGCCGAGCGCAGCGGACAGCGTCTTCACGACGTCGTTCGACGGCACCGGCCGGTTGCCGTGCACGAGATGGTTGAGATACCCGGCCGAAAGGCCCGTTCGCGCCGCCAGCTCGCGGTAGGTCACGCCGACCTCGGTCATGAGCGCCTCGATCGAGGCGCCGAACGCCTCTTCGCTGAACCGTCGCCGCCGTGTCACGTAACTAGCTCCTTGCCCAGATCGGCAACATCTAACCGCTGCTCCTCGCCGCTCGTGCGATCCCGCACGTCGACTTTCCCATCCTCGAGGCTTTTCTTGCCGGCGGTGATCCGGATCGGACAGCCGATGAGGTCGGCGTCGGCGAACTTCTCGCCCGGGCGGAGATCGCGGTCGTCGAGCAGCACGTCCAGGCTCGCCGCTTCGAGCGCTGCCGCCGCTTGCTCGCCGATCTCCTCGGCGCCCTTCAGCACGACGACGTGCACGTCGTACGGCGCGAGCGCGGCCGGCCAGATGATCCCGTTCTCGTCGTTGTGCTGCTCGATGGTCGCCGCCATCACGCGCCCGGGCCCGATTCCGTAGCTACCGCCGAGCAGCGGCTTCTCCTGGCCGTCCTCGTCAAGGAACGTCGCCTCGAGCGGCTTCGAGTAGAAACTTCCGAAGTTGAAGATGTGGCCGACCTCGACTGCGATCTGGAACTGGAGCGCGGCGCCGCAGTACGGACAGCGGTCGCCCTCCTTCGGCTCGCGGAGATCCGCGAAGCGCGGCTCATAGTCGCGCCCGGCCTCGACGCCCCGCAGATGCCACCCGTCGCGATTCGCGCCGGCGACGAACTGGCCTTCGCGGAGCGTCTCATCGGCGATCACCTCGCCCTTGAAGCCGACCGGTCCGAGCGACCCGCCGCCTGCCGAGAAGGCGGCGCGGATCTCGTCGTCCGTCGCGGGGCGTGAGTCGCCCGGCAGTGCGTCGTAGAGCTTCATCTCGCTCAACCGGTCGTCGCCACGCACGAGCGCAAGTACCACCGTCCCGTCCGGCTTCGTCACCGGCATCGCCTTCGTCGTTCCTGCGACGTCGATATGGAGAAAGTCGGCCAGTGCCTCGCATGTCGTGACACCCGGCGTCTCGACCTCCTCCGCCGCGTCGAGCGTTGCCGGGAACTCGACCGCACGGGGGACGGCCTGCGCGATGTCGCCGTCGGCCGCGTAGTCGCCGTTCTCGCACGTGACGAGCATGTTCTCGCCGGATCCGGAGGGCGCGAGGAAGTCAACGCTGAACTTCCCGCCCATAACCCCGCTCTCGGCCAGCACGTCGTACGTCTCGAGGCCGCAGCGCTCGAAAATCCTCTTGTACGCGCCGCGGTTAGCCTCGAAGCTCCGCAGCACGCCGTCCTCGTCGCGATCGAAGGAGTACGCGTCCTTCATGATGAACTCGCGCACGCGTAGGAGGCCGCCCCGCGGGCGCGGCTCGTCCCGGTCCTTGACCGCGAAGTGGTACCAGAGCTGCGGCAGCTGCTTGTAGGACTGGATCTCACGCGCGTGAAACGTGACCGTTTCTTCGTGCGTAAACGGGAGTATGAAGTGGCGGCCCGTCCGGTCTTCTACATGAAAGATCTCGGGAATCTTGATGCGTCCGGTCGTCTCCCAAAGCTCGGCGGGCGTCAGGACGGGCATCAGCATCTCCTGTGCGCCGATCGCGTCCATCTCCTCGCGGATGATCTGCTCGACCTTGCGGTGCACCCGCCAGCCGAGCGGCATGAAAGTCCACAGCCCCGCGCTCACCTGCCGGATGAAGCCGCCGCGCACTAGGAGCCTGTGCGACGCGGCTTCCGCATCGGCAGGATCGTCGCGCAGCGTCGGAAGAAATAGCTGTGAGGCCCGGGCAATCATCTGTTGTCCGCGCAGGCTACTCGAGCGGAATGAGTGACGCTTCGGCCATCGCGAGGGCCGCCGGCTTCGCCATCTTCAGCCGCTTCGGGCGATTCATGCCCTCGGCGATCCACTTGTCGATCTCGAAGAAGAGCTCGTCGATCAGGATGTCCGAGCTCACCTTCTTCAGGACGCGGCCGTGTGCGTAGACGAAGCCGACGTCGCGCCCGCCTGCGATGCCGAAGTCGGCGTCGCCG
>JBGPLW010000067.1:0-10475 GCA_041486645.1 Gaiellaceae bacterium
AGCCCGTGCCGCGCACCGTCTCGATCAACGGCGGGTCGCCGAGCTTCCGGCGCAGGTACGAGACGTACCGATCGACGAGATTGGGTGTCGCCGCATGCGCTGCGCCCCACACCTGCGCGAGCGCCGCTTCACGTGTGACCACCCGGCGCTCGTTGCGAAGCAGAAGCTCGAGGAGGTCGGCCTCCGTCGCGCTCAGGGCAATGTCGCGCCCGCCGCGCCGCGTCGTCCGGGTGCCGACGTCGAAGGTGAGGTCGCCGTGCGCGAGGAGCTCCGCGGGCTCGCGACCGCGCCTGAGCAGAGCGCGGACTCGCGCGAGCAGCTCCGGAGTCTCGAAAGGCTTGACGACGTAGTCGTCCGCACCGGCGTCGAGCCCGGTGACCCGGTCGTCGAGCGCGTCACGCGCCGTCAAGAGGAGAATCGGCATCGCGAGGCCGCGCGTTCGAAGCCGCCGGCACACCTGCAGACCGTCGACGCCCGGCAAGCCGACATCGAGGATCACGACGTCCGGCACCGACCGCTCGATCTCCGCGAGCGCAGCACCGCCGTCGGCTGCCGTCGTGACGAGATACCCCTCCGCCGTCAGGGTACGCTCGAGCATTCGGCGGATGGGGGGATCGTCGTCGACGACGAGAATCGCCTCGCTCATCGAGCGCAGCGTACGTCAGGCGCGCCGCCGCACACGCGGCGAGTACGTGCCGAAGACGACGTCCCACCAGGGTGCGCTGATCGCGAACCCGCACCGGTCGTCCTCGAAGTGGTGGCGCATGTGCAGCTCCCGGAGAAGCTTGCCGAGGCGCCCGCGCGCGCCCCCGTGGTGGAGCGCGAAGTGAAGCATGTCGTATGCGAGGTACCCCATGAAGAAGCCGGCAGAGATCGCCCACCCGGTCTGCAGCCCGAAGATCCCGTCGAAGGCGAAGAAGAACGCGGTGCCGAGCGGAAGGGAGACGACGGGCGGCATCACGAGCCGATTCGGATCGTTCGGATGGTCGTGGTGGACGCCGTGGATCATCCAGTGCAGCCGGGCGCCGAGCCCGCCCTCCGGCTCGAAGTGGAAGAGCGCCCGGTGGATCCAGTACTCGCTGAACGTCCAGACCGCATAGCCGGCGGCAAACCCGAGCAGGCCCTCCGAGACCCCGAGATCGGTGATCCCGGCGCTTGCGAAGGCCGCGATCGCGGGCAGGAAGATGAGGACGGGGACGAGCGGATGCACGCGTGTGAGCCGGTCCAGGGCCCGCGACTGGAAGATCGCCGGCGAGGCCGCGAGCTGCTCCGTCCGCGCGCTCACCGCTGAGGTACGCCCCGCGTCACCCCGGGAACGTATCGCGCCGGCCAGCTGTCGGGTGGCCGAGTTGTCAGATCTTGTTCAGAATCGCTTTGATTGATTGAACCCGCCGGGTCCGCAGGACCGGCCGGCAGACCGGGCTCCGTGGACATCGACACCTTCGCCATCGGCTTCGACCATCGCGACCGCGCGCGTCTTCACGAACTGTGGGACGGCGTGCTCGATCGCGAGCAGTGGTCGGGCGGGCCCCTGACCGAGGCGTTCGAGGAGGCTTGGGCGGCGTGGAACGGGCGGCCGTCGATCGCAACGTCGAGCTGGACCGGTGCGGCGCTCGCCGCGTTCGAGTACTTCGAGCTCCGCGGTCGCACCGTGCTCTGCCCGTCGAACACCTTCATGGCGACGCCGCTTACGCTCCACGCGGCGGGGGCCCGTGTCGAGTTCGTCGACTGCAACCGGGACGACCTGTGCATGTCGTTTCAGGATTTCGAGCGCAAGGTGCACGAGCACAGGCCTGCAGCGGCGGTGCTCGTGCACATCGGCGGACACATCGCGTTCGAGGTCGAGCAAATCGCCGCCCTCTGCCGAGCTGAGGGCATCGTCCTGATCGAGGATTGCGCGCACGCGCACGGCGCCGCCTGGCACGGAAGGCGAGCCGGAACCTGGGGCGACGCCGGTCTCTGGTCGTTCGCGCCGACGAAGACGATCTCCACCGGCGAAGGCGGCATGCTCGTGACGCCGCACGCGGAGCTGGTCGACTTCTCGCGCTCGTTCCGCGAATACGGCAAGCCCGACTACGCGCAGCCCGGGCTCAATTACCGGATGCACGAGTTCACCGCAGCCCTCGGGATCGTCGCCGTCGAGAGGCTCGACGAGATCACCGTCTGGAAGAACAGAGCGGCGCGCGAGGAGCTCGACGCCGCCCATCCGAACCGGGTCCGGCTGCCGGACGGCATGGTGTCCGGCCTCTACAAGTACATCGTCTTCGACCCGATCGAGCGCTCGACGGGAAAGGTGTACAACGAGCCGTGCCACCGCGTGATGGGGCACGCGGTCGATCTCCCCAACACCGACTGGGTCGCACAGAACCACTGGTGCGCGCCGCTCTACTACCGGCCGGCCGAGCGGCCGGCCCTCGTCGCGGCGCTGCGATGAAAGTTCTCGTCACAGGCGGCGCCGGCTTCATCGGCTCCCACGTCGTCGATCGGCTTGCCCTGCACGGGCACGAGCCGGTGATCTTCGACCTCGTCCCGTCGCCGTACCACGATGCGTCGCAGATACGAACGGTAATCGGCGACCTCACGGACGCTGTTGCAGCGCGTCGGGCGGTGCGGGGCTGCGACGCGATCATCCACCTGGCGGCGATCGCAGACGTCAACGACGTCGTCGCCGACCCGACACGCGCAGACCGGGTCAACGTGCACGGCACGCAGGTGATGCTCGAAGCGGCGCGGCACGAGGAGATTCGGCGCGTTGTCTACGGCAGCACGATCTGGGTGTATGGCGATGCGCCGTCCGACGGCGTCCTCGAAGAAGACACTCCGCTCGTGCGTCCGGCGCACTTCTACACGGCCACGAAGCTCGCCGGCGAGATGTACACGCTTGCTTACAACGCGCTCTACGGCGCGGAACACGCCGTGCTTCGGTTCGGCATCCCGTACGGCCCGCGGGCGCGTCCTGCCGCGGTGGTACCGGCGTTCGTCCTCCGTGCGCAGCGCGGTGAAGCCCTGACGATCGCAGGCGACGGCCTCCAGACGCGCCAGTTCGTCTATGTCGAGGACCTCGCCGACGGGATCGTCGCGGGGCTCGTGCCCGCGGCGGCCGGCGGAACCTTCAACCTCGTGAGTGACGAGCAGGTGAGCGTCCGGCAGATCGCGGATGCGGTCAGAGAGCTCGTCGCGCCCGTGCCGCTCGTCCACGGCCCCGAGCGTCCCGCCGACGTCCGCCTCGGCCGGATCTCCTCCGCGCGTGCGGCCGACGTGCTCGACTGGCGCGCGGAGACGCCCTTCGTCGAGGGACTACGCCGCTATCTCGACTGGCTCGCCGTGACGAACGGCTCGCCGGAGGCGGCGACGGCCGCCACGACGATCGGCAACGAGGCAGCCGTCCGCCGCCAAGAGTCGGCAGAGCTGTAGCTGTCCGAGTCGTGCAGGAGCACGACGTCTCCGCCGCAGAGCCCGCGCGTTGCACGGGCCGCAATCGACTGAGGCGTTGCCCGCCTCTCCCAGTCGCGGCCCCAGCGTGACCAGAGCAGCGGCCGCCACCCGAGGCGCCGCACGAGCAGGAGTGCCGGCCCGCTGAAGACGCCGTAGGGCGGCCGATAAAGCGACGGAACCACACCGGACGCGGAGCCGATCGCGTCGGCGCAGCGCGTGAAGTCCTCACGCAGCGCGCGCGGCGACCTGCGCAGCAGCAGGACGTGCCGGTAGCCGTGGATCGCAAGCTCGTGCCCGGCCGCGGCGATCTCGCGCACGAGCGCCGGCTCACGCTCGACCTGCTCGCCGACGAGGAAGAACGTCGCCTTCGCGCCGGCACGCTCGAGCTCGGCGAGCACCGCGGGTGTCCCCTGCGCATGCGGCCCGTCGTCGAACGTCAGCGCGATGCCGCGCGCGTCCGCGAGACGCAACGGGATTCCGAAGGCCCGGGCGACCGGTGGCAGCACCGGCGCGGCTGCCGGCCCGAACCACGCCGCCCCTGCGCCGATCGACGCGAGGTCAGCGCGCATCCGCGGCGGCGAGGACGAACGACGCGGCCGACGGCAGGTCCTCGAACCCCTGCGTCGGTGTCCTTCCATTCGCAAAGACGCGCGCGAGCGCGGGCGCCAGCTCAGCGCGGCTCTCGACGACCTCGGCGAGGCCGAAACGGCGGAACGCGCGGTTGTTGATCCGGACGTGCCCCCGCCCCCACCCGTACGAGATCGGCGGGCAGCCGCGCATCAGCGCCTCGAGCACCGTCAGGCCGCCCGTCGAGTGGACGAGTGCGTCGGCCGCAGCCATCCACTCCGGCATCTCCTCGGTGAAGCCCTCGACGCGCACGCGCGGGTCGCCGCGAAAGCGGCTTTCGAGCCGCGCACGGAGCTCGTCGTTCCGACCGCACAGGCCGACGACGCGGGAGGCGTCGTCGAGCGAGAGCGCCTCGCGGACGGCGCCCTCGACGTCGCCGACACCCCAGCCGCCGCCGGAGACGAGGACGACCTTCCCGTCGGCGGGAAGCCCGAGGTGGTCGCGCGCGTCGGCCTGCGCGCGCGGGCGAAGGAACTCCGGCAGCGAGAAGCCGTGAACCGTCGCGACGATCGACGCCTGACCGGCAACCTCGCGCACTTCCTCGATCGACTCGGGATGCGTGACGAGGTGGACGTCCACACCTCGGCTCGCCCAGTAGTGCATCGCTGCGAGATCGGTGATCGCCGCGACGACGGGGACACGCAGCCGGCCGCTACGCCGCAGGCGGCCGAGCACTTCCGTGACGTTCGGATAGACGGACACGATCACGTCCGGCTGGACGCGCTCGATGAGACGCCTCAGGCCGGGACTGCCGAGTCGCGTGATCAGGCGCTGCGAGATCTCCCGTGTCACCCGGTTGACCGCGAAAACCCAGAAACCGACGTCCCAGATCCACTGCCAGCGGTAGAAGACGACGCGCGCTGCGTCCTCGCTCACGACCGCGACGGCACGCCCCATCGCTTCGAGGCAGTCCTCGACGACGACCTCGGCCTCCGGGCACTCCTCGTGCAGCTGTGCGGCCAGAGCGTGGGCGGGGCGATCGTGGCCCTCGCCGACGCTGGCGGTGAGGATCAGGACGCGCGGCACGGCCTCCTACGCTAGCGGCCATCTGCCAAGCTCGCGCGGTGCTCACGGTCATCGCACTCGTGGCTTCCATCGCCGCACTCGACTCGCTGAACCCGTCGACGATCGCGCCGGCGGTCGTGCTCGCAACGGGGCGCAACGCGCGCCGCGACGTCGCGGCGTTCGCGCTCGGTGTGTTCGCGGTGTCGACCGCAGGCGGCCTGATCCTGCTCTTCGGCCCCGGACGAGTCCTGCTCCATGCCATCGGGAAGCCGACGGGCCACACGCAGCACCTGCTCGAGACGGTGAGCGGCGCGGTGCTCGTCGCGCTCGCAGCAGCGCTCTGGCGCTATCGAGGACGCGTGTGGCGTCCGTCACACTCGCGGCCGGCTTTGCGGGGGCGGTCAGCCGGACTGCTCGGCGCCGCGATCATGGCCGTCGAGCTCCCGACGGCGTTCCCGTACTTCGCGGCAATCGTCGCGGTCGCGGGCGGCATCCACGCCGCTCCGGGGCAGGCGTCCGTCATCGTGCTCTACAACGCGATCTTCGTTGCGCCGCTCGTTGCGGTCGGGCTCGTCGCGCTTTTCTCGCCGCGTCATGATGTCGAGCGACTGCGCGGCTTCATCTTCCGCTACGCAAGTGTCGGTGTGCCGGCAATAGTCGGGACGATCGGCTGCGTCCTCATCGCCGTCGGGGCGTCGCGGCTGTAGCTCGCTGACGCCGGCTACGAGTCGGCGTACGGAGGAACAGTCAGGTACTTGAAGCCGGAGTCGACGGCCAGCGTCACGACGACTGCGTCCGAGCCGAGACGTTCGGCCAGGCGGAGGGCACCGACGACGTTCGCGCCCGTGGAGACGCCGGCGAAGATGCCATCCTCGCGCGCGAGCCGGGCGGTCATCTCGATCGCCTCGGCGTCCTCGATCGCGTCGATGCCGTCGACGCGGTCGGGATCCCAGTGCGGGACGACCGATCCGGCCCAGCCCTGCATCGCGAAGCCTCCGCGCGGGCCGCCGCTGATCGCCGCGGATCCGGCAGGCTCGAGCGCCTGGATGAAGACGCCGCGTGGCTTCAGCGCGTCGGAGACGCCGAGCAGCGAGGTCGCGGTGCCGACGCCTTGGACGAACGCGGTGACGCGACCGCCGGTCTGCTCCCAGATCTCGCGGCCGAGGTTGTCGCGGTGCGCGGGGATGATGTACGGGTTGTTGAACTGGTCGGTTCCGTAGTGGCCGGGCTGCGCTGCGAGCTCCGCGGCACGCGCGACCATGTTCTCGATGTCCTGTGCCGTCACCCGCGGGCGTCCTTCGACTGACTTCACGACGTCGATCTCAGCGCCGAGCGCGGCGAGGAGCTTGAATCGCTCCTCGGTGAAGCAGTCGGCCATGACGATCAGCGGCCGGTAGCCCTTCGCATTGCAGACGAGCGCGAGGGCCGGGCCGGTGCTGCCGCCCGTGTATTCGACGACGGTGTCGCCTGGAGCGAGCAGCCCGTCCTTCTCCGCGCCCTCGATCATCGCGAGCGCCATCCGGTCCTTCATCGAGCCGCTGGGGTTCAGGTACTCGAGCTTCACCCACAGCTCGGCGCCGTTCTCGGGCACGCACCGGCTGAGCCGGACGAGCGGCGTGTTCCCGATCGCGTCGAGGATCGACGTCACGCCGAACCTTCTGTCGAGGTCGCGGCCGCGGCGATGCGGAGCATGATCGCCCGTCTCGCGCGCTCGATCGGCTCGGACGTGTGCGCGACGACGAACTGCGCGTTCGCGAGAAAGAGCGCAGCCTCGATCTCGAAGGTGATCTGGGCCGGGTCTTCGCCGGCGTCGAGTGCCCCCTCGGCCTGCGCCTCGCGAATCGCGGCGTCGAGCTGTCCGAGCCAGTCGGTGAGGAAGCGGACGAGGCGGTCTCGCACCGGCCCCGGGTGCGTGTCCATCTCCGACAGCACCGACGCGAAGAAGCAGCCGCCGGGGAAGACGTCGGCCTCGATGTAGTCGAGGTAGCCCTCCGCGAGCAGCCGCAGCCGTTCGAATCCCGTGGGTGCGGCCGACGCCGGCGCGAGCACGTGTCGTTCGAAGATCTCGTTCGCTGCGTCGATCGTCGCAAGCTGCAGCTCCTCCTTCGAGCCGAAGTGGGCGAACAGCCCGCTCTTGCTCATTCCCACCGCCTGCGCGAGCCGGCCGATCGAGAGCCCGTCGATGCCGTCCATCGTGGCGAGGCGCGCGGCCTCGCTGAGGATCGCGGTGCGGCTCCGCGCGCCGTCGCTTCGCGTCGCGCGCACCTTCGCGGCTCCGGATCGCTCCTCGGTCATGTCCCTCAACTTAGCACGAACGGTCGTGTGCTAGTGTCTCGGCACGAACGGTCGTACTTAATCGATGAAGTGGACGTTTCCCACTTCAAAGGAGGTAAGCCAGACGATGAAGGCACTACGAATGGGCGGCAGCATCGCCGCGGCCCTGCTGGCGGCTCTCGCCCTGACGGCATTCGCCGCGACGGCCGGCGTCGGCTCGACGAGCGACGCGGCGCATGCCACCGCGAAGTTCCACGACCTCGTGGTCGCGAAGGCTCACGGCTATGGGCTGCTGAAGGACAAGAACGGCGTCGCGTGCATCGCGATGGACGCGATGCCGGGCATGGGCGCAATGGGCGTCCACTACGCCAAGAACGCACTCGTCGCAGACGGCGTCCTCAAGGTCTCGACGCCGGAAGCACTCGTGTACGCACCGTCGGCGGGCGGCACGCCGCGCCTCGCCGCGGTCGAGTACGTCGTGCTGAAGTCGGCCTGGGATGCGCGCCACGCGTCACCGCCGTCGCTCTTCGGCCACCACTTCAACCTGACCCCTGCCGGCAACCGCTTCGGCCTCCCCGCGTTCTATTCGTTGCACGCGTGGATCTGGAAGCACAACCCGGCGGGCATGTTCGCGATGTGGAATCCGGAGGTGAGCTGTCGATGAAGCTGTACGTGATCAGGAGGCCGTCGGGCTGGAGAACGCCAGAAGATCTGCAGACCGCAGCCGCGCGCTCCAAGCAGGTCGGCGACGAGCAGATGTCCGCCGACATCCGCTGGATCCGCTCATACGTCGTCCACGAGGCCGACGGCGGCCTCGGCACGTTCTGCATCTACCAGGCGTCGAGCCCGGAGAAGATCCGCGAGCACGCCGACCGGGCCGACATCCCCGCGACCGACATCTTCGAGGTCGCGGACACCGTCATCATCCGGCCCGATCCCGTGACGGTCGCGGCCTGACAACACACAGCCGGAGGGCAGGCTCCGCCCTCCGGCTGTGTCGCTCTCTCACCTGTCTCTCGCGTCTTGATCAGTCACGAGGCGGTCAACGGTCGGGTGCCGTCGCTCCCGGCTCGGCGTGGAGACGGGGTTGCGATTGGGAGCGAAATGCAGATGTCGGCACCGCCCTTCGACGCCTTCGTGATCGCGACGGTTCCGCCGTGCGCTTCGGCTATCGCTTTGACGATGGCGAGCCCGAGCCCGGCGCCTGCGCTGCTTCGCGCGTCGCTCGCGCGGCTGAAACGCTCGAACGCTCTCGGAACGAAGGCGACGGGAAAGCCGCGGCCTTCGTCGGCGACGTGGAGCTCGACGCTCTTGTCGCGCTGGACGGCGAAGAGTCGAATCGTCCCGGAGCCGTAGCGGAGCGCGTTCTCGACGAGGTTCCCGAGCGCTTGCTCGAGGCGGATCCGGTCGGCGACGACGGTGACGCTGCCGTCCGCCTTCTCGATCAGGCGACTCGCCTCGCCGGCGCGGCGCGCGAACCGGGCGGCGACGCCGTCGAAGATCTCGTCGAGCTCGACCCGCGCCTTCCGGATAGGCAACAGGCCCCCGTCGATCCGGTCCAGCAAGAGCAGGTCTTCGGCGAGCTGGGAGAGCCGGTCGGCCTCTTCGCCGATCGAGCGCAGGGCGAACAGGAGCTCGGCGTTGGAGCGCGGCGCGTCGAGGGCGAGCTCGACTTCAGCGCGAAGGAGGGAGAGCGGCGTGCGGAGCTCGTGGCTCGCGTCGGCGAGGAACCCGCGTTCGCGCTTGACGCCTCCCTCGATCCGCTCGAGCATCGCGTTCAGGGTCTCACCTAGGCGAGCGATCTCGTCGCGTGTTCGCGGAACGGGCAAGCGCTCGGCGAGATCGCGGTCGGAGATCGCATTCGCCCTGATGCGCATCCGCTCCACCGGCCGCAGCGCCCCGGCCGCGACGAGGTAGCCGATCAGGGAGGCCAGCAGCAAGGCGACAGGGCCGCCCACGAGCAGCTCGTTCCGGAGCCCGGCGAGCGCCTCGTCCCGGACGCCGAGCGGTGTTCCGACGACAACCACGAGGCGCTGATCCTGCGCCATAACTGGGCTGGCGAACAGCCTGACGTCCTCGCCGGCGCTGCGGGCACGGTGAACCAGGAGCGTTGCCGAGCGCGCGCGGCCCAGTTGAATCGGGCCGAGCAGTGGCACCCGGGGCAGGCCGGGTGTCTGGTCGAAGACCCGCCCACGGCTGTCGAGTATCTGCGCGAACCCGCTGCCCGGCCCGCCGTACAAACTCGCCGGGGAATCGCGCAGCCCCGTGTCGGCCTGGGTGACGAGCGCGGCGACATCGGCTGCCCGCGCCCGCAGGCTCTGGTCGAGTGTGCGGTCGAGCGACGCGGAAAGGCGGTTGTAGAGCACGACCCCGACGGCCGCGAGCACCAACGCCATCGCGGTGGCGAAGATGATTGTCAAACGGACGCGAAGCGGCAGCTGAGTCATGCGCCGCCGTCTGTGAGCATGCGGTAGCCGGCACCGCGCACGGTCTCGATCGACGAGCGCCCGAAGGGCCGGTCGATCTTCTCGCGCAGGCGGCCGACGTGCACCGCGACGACGTTCGAGCGGTTCTCGTACGCCATGTCCCATGCATGCTCGAGGAGCTGGTAGCGAGACAGCACCTCCCCCGGTCGGCGCATGAAGAGCTCGAGCAGCGCGAACTCCTTGTTCGGCAACGCAATTTCGACCTCGCCCCGCCACACGCGCCGAGTTGCAGGATCGAGTCGAAGGCCCCCAACCTCGAGCATCACCGGCCGCTCGGAGGCTCCGCGACGAACGATCGCGCGCAGCCTCGCCCGCAGCTCGGCGATCGAGAACGGCTTGGTCAAGTAGTCGTCGGCGCCTGCGTCGAGTCCGGCGATCCGATCCTCGACTGCGTCGCGCGCGGTGAGCATCAGCACCGGCGCCCAGACCCCGTCTTCGCGCAGGCGCGCGCACGTCTGGAATCCATCAATGCCGGGCAACATCACGTCGAGCACGATCGCGTCGTAGTCGTGCGCGTTCGCCATCCAGAGTGCGTCCTCGCCGCACGAAGCCAGATCGGCCGCGTTGCCCCGCTCACTCAGTCCTCGACGTAGTAGGCCACCGAGCTTCAGATCGTCCTCGACGATCAGCAGGCGCACAAAGCCACAG
>JBGPLW010000068.1:0-10407 GCA_041486645.1 Gaiellaceae bacterium
GACGCTGTCGGGCGGCGAGCGACGGCGCGTCGCCCTCTGCCGGCTGTTGCTCTCGTCGCCCGACCTGCTGCTCCTGGACGAGCCCACGAACCACCTCGACGCGGAGTCGGTCGCGTGGCTCGAGCGCTTCCTCGCGGATTACAAGGGCACGATCGTCGCTGTCACCCATGACCGGTACTTCCTCGACAACGTCGCGGGCTGGATCCTCGAGCTCGACCGCGGCAAGGGCCTCCCGTTCCAGGGCAACTACTCGTCGTGGCTCGAGCAGAAGCAGGAGCGGCTCGCGATCGAGGAGAAGACCGAGTCGGCGCGCCGTCGCACGCTCGCGCGCGAGCTCGAGTGGGTTCGGATGAGCCCGCGCGCACGCCACGCGAAGTCGAAGGCGAGACTCGGCGCGTACGAGAAGCTCTACGCCGAAGAGCAGAGCGTGAAGCTCGACAAGGTCGAGATCCACATTCCGTCGGGCCCGCGCCTCGGTGACCACGTCATCGACGCGGAGCACGTGCAGAAGGGCTTCGGCGACAGGCTGCTCGTCGAGGACCTGACGTTCTCGCTCCCGCCGGCCGGCATCGTCGGAGTGATCGGGCCGAACGGCGCCGGCAAGACGACGCTCTTCCGCATGATCGCGGGCGACGAGAGCCCCGACAGCGGCACGCTCAAGATCGGCGACACCGTGAAGCTCGCGTACGTCGACCAGTCGCGCGCCGACCTCGATCCGGCGAACACCGTCTGGAAGGAGATCAGCGGCGGCACCGACCTGATCGAGCTCGGGAAGAAAGAGGTGAACTCGCGGCAGTACGTGTCGTGGTTCAACTTCAAGGGCGGCGACCAGCAGAAGCGCGTCGGCGATCTCTCGGGCGGCGAGCGGAACCGCGTGCACCTCGCGAAACTGCTCCGGAGCGGTGGCAACGTGCTTCTCCTCGACGAGCCGACGAACGACCTTGACGTCGACACGTTGCGCGCCCTCGAGGACGCGCTCCTCGACTTCGCCGGGTGCGCCGTCGTCATCACGCACGATCGCTGGTTCCTCGACCGCGTCGCGACGCACATCCTCGCGTTCGAGGGCGACTCGCAGACGACCTGGTTCGAGGGCTCGTGGGGCGAGTACGCGGAGTGGGTGAAGGAAACGCGCGGCGCCGAGGCGCTCGAGCCGCACCGCATCAAATACAAACCACTGGTGCGCGCATGAGTGTGCTCATGGGCGCACCGGGGAGGGGGACTCGGGGGAACCGAGAGGTTCCCCCTTGCGCTGCGTCGTGCCTCCGGCACGGCGTAGCGGAATACACCGTCCGGGCCTGAGTGAGGGCCGGGCACGGCCGGCCCTCAACTCTCGGTGGTCAGACGAGCGTCTTGAAGAAGACGTCGACCTTCTCGATCGGGAACGTCTCGGTCTTGATGACCTCGAGCATTCCGATCTTCGCGAGCGCGCGGAACGCGGCCTCGTTGTCCGGATACTGGACAAGGGCGATGAAGTCCCATGGTCCCATGACCGCAAAGGTGTCGTCGAGGACGCCTTTCTCCTCCTCGATGATCTTGCGGAACTTCTCCAGATACTCCGGCGCCTTCTCGAGGCTCTCTCGGCCCTCCGGCGTCAGCTGGATCAGCCCGACGTACTTGAACATGTGTGTCACCTCCTTCGCGCGACAGATCGCACGCCGGCGTGGCACGAGAATCCGTAGAAAATACGGAGCGGAAAAGCGTCTAGGGCAGGCGCGGCGACCAGATCGCCGAGAGCGCGCCCGAGAGCACGAGCAGCACCGCTGCGCCGATCAGGAAGAGGTCGGTCACCTCGGTCGTGCCAGGCTTTCGGCCGAGCTCCGAGCCGAGCGAGGCGTATGCGTCCTTGGCCGAGCCGGCGGTCTTCGCCCGGAAGAACTTGCCGCCCGTGCGGGCGGCGATCGCGCGCAGCGTCTTCGGGTCTGGTGCGAGGCCGCGCCGCCCGAAGCCGCCGCCGCCGCCGAGCGGGGTGTTCCCGGGGAAGCCCTGCGGGTAGCCGCGCATCGTCGTATTCCCCGTCGTGCCGAGCGAGATCGTGTACACCGGGATGCCGGCTGCGCGCGCACGGTCGGCGCCCTGGAGCGGCCGGAGGATGCCGCGCGTCTGGTGACCGTCCGAGAGAAAGAGGATCGTGACGAGCGTGCTCGCCGGCCGCTTCGGCGCAGTGACGTACGCAGCGAGCGCTCGCCGCTGCGGCAGCGCGGTCACGGAGTTTCCGTGCACGCCTACGGAGCGGAGCCCCACCTGCACCGCGGTTGCGAGCGCGTCGCCGATCGCGGTGCCGCCGAAGCCGTGGAAGAAGTCCACCTCGTCGATCGCTTCGGAGACGAGGCCGTGGTCGGTCGTCGGCGGCGTCGCGACCTGCGCTTCGCCTGCGAAGAGGATGAGCCCGACCTTGAGGCGCGGCGGCACCTTGTCGAGGAACGTGTGCAAGGCGCGCTGCGCGGCGACGAGGCGCGTCGGCTTCACGTCGATCGCCTGCATCGACCCGGACACGTCGAGCACGAGCACCACGGTCGCGTTGTCGCTCGCGACGAGGTGGTGTACACGAGGACGTGACACGGCGACGCAGAGCGTCGCGAGCGCGAGGAGGAAGACGCCGGCCGCGATCCAGCGCCGCCACGGCCTGCCGGTGGCGACGACAGACGCGAGCACGTCGACGTTCGTATAGCGCACGGCGTACGGCATCCGCCGGCGCGCGACCGCGACGCGGTAGAGCACGAACCCGGCGGGGATCACGAGCAGGGTCAGGAGCAGGAGGGGGTGGCCGAAGTTCATCGCGGCGTGCAGAGGAGGTCGAGTTGGACGACCGCGCGAACGTGCTTCGCGGCATGCACGGTCACGAGCACGATGCCGTTGCGGAACCGCTGCGTAGCGCGAACGGAGCCGATCGCGCCTTCCGACGGCGGCGTGTCGCCGAGGAAGCCGATCGCGTGCGACGCGCTCACGAGTTGCTCGTTCCGCGCACAGCGCACCTCGTGCGTCGTTACACCGGCACGTACATGGAAGTTGACGACGTGGCGAATCGTCGGCTTGCCCGGCGGGAACACGTGGTAGGCGGTCGGCGTGCGGCGGCCGCTGCCGGATCCCGGGACGCAGCCGATGTGCGGCCGGAACGTCGCGCCCACGACGTCGCGCACGACCCGCCCGAGAAAGACTGCCTCACGTGACGTCGTGATCCCCGGATTGACCGGGCTGCCGAGGGCGCCGACGAATCCCACTTCGATGCCGCGGCTCGTGAGCTCCGCGTCGAGGCCCGCCACGATGTAGCGCTGCGGGCATGCGAGCTGGAACTCGACCTGGCCGGGCGTGGCGACGACCCACGGGCCGACAACAGGGACGCACACCTGCAGCCCGCGGCACTCGTTCGTCGCGCCCGCCGGGGCCGCGGCGACCGCGAAGGCGGCTGCCACGCCCAGGACGAGGAGACCGCGCCTCACGGGACGAGCCTCCGGAACCAGAACGCGGAGAGCGCGCCGCCCGCGAGCAGGAGCACTGCGGCGCCGACTCCGAAGAGATCGGTGATCTGCCTGCTCTGCGTCTTGTGCCCGATCCGCGTCGACAGCTTCTTGTACACGTCGGTGAGCGCCGCGGTGGTGCCGGCGCGGAAGAACTCGCCCCCGCTGAGCTTCGCGATCTGCTGCAGCGTGCCCGGGCTCGGCGGCACGCGGATCTGCTCCTCGTAGCCGCCGACGAGCTTGTTCGTGACGATGCCGGCTGCGGTGCCGACGAGCACCGTCGAGACCGGGATGCCCGCTGCGTGCGCTTTGCGCGCAGCGGCGATCGGTGAGGTCTGGCCGCCGTCGCGCGCGCCGTCGGAGATGAGCAGCACCGAAGTGGGCGGCACCGTACCGTCGGACGTGCGCTGCCGCTGCCCGATCTTCACCGCGAGCGCGACGGCGTCGCCGATCGCTGTGCCCTCACTCGGTGCCAGTGACTCGAGTGCGTCGTGCGCGAGCACGCGGTCGGTGGTCGGAGGGACGGCGACGAACGCGCGGGTGCCGAAGCCGAGCACCGCGATGCTGTACTCCTTCGGCACCTTCGCGAGGAATGCATCCGCGGCGTTTCGCGCGGCCGTGAGGCGCGTCGGGCGCACATCCTGCGCGGTCATCGAACGGGAGACGTCGATCGCGAGCACGATCGTCGCCTCTTTCCGCGGGACGCTCACGTGTGCGCGCGGGCGTGCGGCGCCGACGATCAGGGCCGCGAGCGCCACGAGGAAGAGCCCGAGCGGGACGAGGCGTCGGGCACCCGGCCGGCGTGCGATCAGGTTCGGGATCAGCGCGGCCGTGGAGAAGCTCGCCGCCTGTCCGGTGCGGCGCCGGTCGAGGGCGCGCCAGAGCACGACTGCGACCGGCAGCGCAACGAGGGCGATCAGCGCGAGTGGGCGGTCGAAGCTCATCGGTGGCGACGACGGGCCGACCCGAGGAAGGTGGCGAACGGCCGCAGCCAGTCGCCCTGAGTGGAGAGCACGCAATGCGGCACGCCGAGCGCGGTGAGCACGCGCGCGACACCGCTCCGTTCCTCGGCCGCCGCCTCGGCGAACCGGTCGCGCAGCGAGCGGCTGCGCGTGTCGACGCGCACCTGTCGTCCAGTCTCGGGGTCGACGAGCCAGAGGTCGCCTATGTCCGGCAGCTCCTGCTCACGCGGGTCGCGGATCTCGACCGCGAGCACCTCGTGGCGGCTCATCACGTCGAGCAGCGGCTTGCGCCAGTCGAGCGGTCCGCGGAAATCCGAGACGACGACGACCACCCCGCGCTGCCGCGCGATCGCACGGGTGTTTGAGAGCGCCGCGCCGAGCGACGTCGCGCCGACCTGCTCCTGCTCGGGCGCGCGGTGCAGCGCGGTCAGCAGTCCGATCAGCCCGTGGCGGCCCTGAGTCGGTGGCAGGGTCGTCGGCGTGCGATCGCCGAAGGTCGAGACACCCAGGCGGTTGCCGCGGCGCGTTGCGACATGGCCGACCGCGATGGCGACGCCGTCGGCGACGTCGGCCTTGCGCCGGTCGCCCGTGCCGAAGTGCATCGAAGGCGACGTGTCGAGCAGGAGCCACGTGACGAGCACGCGCTCCGCCATCGTGACGCGCACGTGCGGCTCGCCCATACGGGCGGTGACGTTCCACTCGATTCTGCGCACGTCGTCGCCGGGAACGTACGGTCGCACCTGGGCGAGCTCGACGCCGTCGCCGAACTGCGTCGAGCGGTAGTCGCCGGCGAGCATGCCCTGGAGGCGCCGCCCGACCTCGATCTCCAGCGCGCGCAGCGCGGCGGCAGGCAGCGGCCCGGGGCCAGGACGCTCCGGTGTCGTCGAACCGAGCAGCCCGACGTTCACGCCACGCTCGGCCGCGATAGGCTCACCTCCGGGACGGGGACGGCGGCGAGAACCCTGTCGAGGATCGCGTCTGCGCTCATGCCCTCGGCGAGCGCCTGGTAGCTCAGCACGAGCCGGTGCCGCAGCGCATCCTTCGTCAGCGCCTTCACGTCGTCGGCCGTCGCGTAGTCGCGCCCGCGGATGAGGGCGAGCGCACGGGCGGCCTGCGTGATGCTGATCGGCCCGCGCGGGCTGGCGCCGAAGTCGATGTACTCGCCGAGCTCCGGCAGGCCGACGTCGGCGGGCTTGCGCGTCGCGGTCGCGACGGTGACGGCGTAGCTGACGAGCGACGGGTCGACGTACACATCGAACACGATGCGCTGCAGCTCGCGGAGGGCCTCGAGCGAGAGCGCCTCGCGGAGCTCGGGCGGCGCGGTGAGCTGGCGCTGCACGATCGTCAGCTCCTCGTCGTGCTCGGGGTAGTCGATGAGGATCTTCAGCATGAAGCGGTCGACCTGCGCCTCCGGGAGGGGATAGGTGCCCTCGGACTCGATCGGGTTCTGGGTCGCCATGACGAGGAACGGGTCCGGCACCGGGTACGTCGTGTGCGCGATCGTGACCTGATGCTCCTGCATGACCTCGAGCAGCGCCGACTGCACCTTCGCCGGCGCACGGTTGATCTCGTCCGCGAGCAGGAAGTTGCAGAACACCGGGCCGAGCTCGGTGTCGAACGTGCCCTGGTCGGGGCGGTAGACGCGCGTGCCGACGAGGTCGGCGGGAACGAGATCGGGCGTGAACTGCACGCGGGCGAACGAGCCGCCGAGCACGCCGGCGGTCGTCTTGATCGTGAGCGTCTTCGCTAGCCCAGGCACGCCCTCGATGAGCAGGTGGCCCTGCGCGAGGAGGCAGACGAGGACGCGTTCGAGCATCTGGTCCTGCCCGGCGATGACCCGCCTGATCTCGAAGAGCGCCTGCTCGAGCCGTTCGCTGATCTCGGCCGGGTTCACATCGTCTCCCCTCGTCGCTTGGTCACCCACATTGTGCAGGGTCCCCTAAGTTCTGGATGAGACGCGGGGTGGATTGCAAGCGAATCGTCTAGGGTCGGCGGCCGTGAACCCGGTACTGGAGTCGGTATTGCCCGTGATCGGGCGCTCGCAGGACGTCGCGCTCGACGAGGCGCGCCTCGCGGACGTGGCCTCCTGGCTCGCCTTCGAGGAGCTGCCGACGCCGCCGACCTTCTTCCCGTTCCCGTTCGAGCTCGCGCGGGAGGACGCGATCGACTTCGTTCTCGTGACGGCGTCGCTCAACTTCGCCTACACGGACTTCGTGACGCGGCAGCGCTGGGATCTCGTCGTCGGCGGGCGGGTCTACGCCGATGCGGACGGCTTGCATCTCGCGTTCCATCGGGCGTTGGCCGAGGGGGTGCCGGTGCTCGACGGCGCGTGGCTCTCGCAGGTGACGGTCGAGCAGCTGCGTGAGGTGCTGCGCGGCGGCACGAGCGAGCTGCAGATGCTCGAGGAGCGCGCGGCGATCCTGCGGGAGATCGGCGCGACCCTCGTCGAGAACTACGACGGCCGGTTCCACCACTTCGCCGCGTCCGTGTCGCCGCGGCTCTACGACGACGGCCGTGGGTTCCTCGAGTCGCTCGTGCGCGAGTTCCCGCGCTTCGACGACCGGGCCGGAGACGTTCGGTTCTGGAAGCTCGCGCAGCTCGCCGTGTGGATCATCGAGATCACGCTGCGCGACGACGGCGGGCTCGGCTTCGACGATCTCGGCGAGCTGACTGCGTTCGCGGACTACATCGTCCCGGCGGCGCTCCACGTGATGGGCGTCCTCGAGTACTCGGACGAGCTCGCGCGCGCGATCGCCGAGGGACGGCTGGTCGAGGCGGGCTCGCCGTGGGAGATCGAGCTGCGAGCGCATACGATCAACGCCTGCTCGCTCCTCCGCGACCGCGTGAACGAGCTACGGCCGCCCCAGCTTCACGTGATCGCGCCGCAGATCGACGCGCGGCTCTGGCTCCCGTTCCACAAGACCCACCTGCCGCACCACTTGACGCGCACGATCTACTACTGAGCGCCGATGTATCGTTCGCCCATGGCGGTCACGCCCGAGACGCGCACCTGGGAAGCACTCTTCGCGGCCCGCACGCGCGCGGGCGCCGGCGACGGGATCGCCGCGATCCTCGGGCTCGTCGCGAATCCTGAGCTGATCTCGTTTGCCGGCGGTTTCCCCGATCCGCTGACGTTCCCCGCCGGGCGGACGGCGCAGCTGCTTGCCGAGCTCGCAGAGGCCGGCGACAACTCCGCGTTCCAGTACGCCCCGACGCAGGGTCTCGCGGGGACCCGCGACGCGCTCGCGTCGCGGCTCGAGGCGCTCCAGGGCGCGCGGCCCGCCGACGACGAGCTCGTCGTGACGAGCGGTGGCATCGAGGCGCTCGAGCTCGTTGCGAAGTCGTTCCTCGACGCGGGCGACACGGTCGTCGTCGAGGGGCCGACGTACCTCGGCGCGATCATGGCCTTCCGCAGCTTCGAAAGCGACGTCGTCGCCGTGCCGCTCGACGAGGACGGGCTCGATGTCGACGCGCTTGCGGCCACGCTCGCGGCCGGGCTGCGGCCGAAGCTCCTCTACACGATCCCCGATCATCAGAACCCGGCCGGCGTGACGTTGTCGGCCGAGCGCCGCGGCGCGCTCGTCGAGCTCGCCCGGCGGTACGGCTTCCTGATCGTCGAGGACGTCGCCTACCGTGAGCTCGGCTTCGACGGCACCGCGCCGGCGAGCCTCTGGAGCATCGGGCCCGACGTCGTCGTGCAAGCGGGCACCACGTCGAAGACGTTCTTCCCGGGTGTGCGGCTCGGCTGGGCGGCGGGGCCCGCGGAGGTCGTCGCGCAACTCGTGTCGGCGAAGCAGAACACCGACCAGTGCTCCGGCGCACTCGGACAGCGTCTCTTCGAGGAGTACGCGCGCCGCGGCTGGATCGACGAGCAACTCGAGCTGTCGCGCGCGCTCTACGCGCGCCGGTGCGAGCGGCTTCTCGCCGCGCTCGAGCGCACGATGCCCGAAGGCGTCGAGTGGACACGGCCGCGCGGTGGCTTCTTCTCGTGGCTCACGCTGCCGGTCGACGCGACCGAGCTCGCGCGCCGCGCCGTCGACGACGGCGTCGCGGTCGTCCCTGGCGCGCTGTTCTTCCCGGACGGGAGCGGCGGCGGCAACATGCGTCTGTCGTTCAGCAACGTCGACGACGAGCTGATCGACGTCGGCGTCGAGCGTCTCGCGGCGCTGCTCTAAGCCTGCGGGATGCGTGCTTCGAGCGCGGCGGTGACCGCTTCGCGGACCGGCGCGAGCTCGATGCGGTCGAGCACGTCCTGGAAGAAGCCGCGCACGATCAGGCGCTCGGCTTCCGTCCGCGAGAGGCCGCGGGACATCAGATAGAAGAGCTGCTCACGGTCGACGCGGCTCACGGTCGCGCCGTGCGTGCAGCGCACGTCGTTCGCGAGGATCTCGAGTCCCGGGATCGGCACGGCGTGGGCCGTCTTGCTCAACATCAGGTTGCGGCACTCCTGATACGCGTTCGTCTTCTGCGCTTCGCGCTCGACACGGATCATCCCGCGCCAGACCGCCGTCGCGTTGTCGCGGAGCGCGCCCTTGAACGCGAAGTCCGACTCGCAGTTCGGCGCGATGTGCTCCTGGAACGTGTCGTAGTCGAGGTGCTGGTCGCCGTCCGCGAAGTACGCGCCCGTCACCCGCGAGGTCGCGCCGCTGCCGTTCAGGTCGTTCTGGATGCGCGTCTTGCCCTTCTTCGACCCGAAGCCGCCGGCGACCCAGTCGAGTTCGGCGTCGCGCTCGACGCGCGCGTGATGCGTCGCGAAGTGCCACGTCTCGGTCGAGAGATTCTGGAGCGACACGTACTCGAGCTTCGCGCCCTGCTCGACGAAGAGCTCGGTCACGGCGTTCGAATACGCAGCGGTGTCAGGTGCAGGAGACGCGTACTCCTCGATCAGCGACGCGCGCGAGCCTTCCTCGGCGACGACGACGAGCCGCCAGAACGTCTGGCCGGTGACCGCGATGCGCACGTACAGCGGCTTCTCGAGCTGCATGCCCTTCGGCACGACGACGAGCAGCCCGTTCTTCCACATGGCGGCGTTGTGCGCCGCGAACTTCTCGTCCCAGCCGACGAGCGAGTACAGCCGCTCGTAGTCCTCGGGGAGCGGCTCGAAGCGCACGCCCTCCGGCGCCTGCGAGATGTCGATGCCGCCCTTGGTCACAGTGACATAGCCGGCCACGTCCAGCTCGACCATTGTCCCGGTGTCTGACACCGGGACGGGTCCGTTGGAGGCAAAGGCCTCCGGATCGAAGCCGCGCAGGTCGGTGAAGCGCCAGTGCTCTTCGGTCGTGTCCGGGATCGGGAGGCTGCCGTAGGCCGCGAGGGCCTCTGACTTAGCCAACCGAGCCCTCCATCTGCAGCTGAATCAGCCGGTTCATCTCGACCGCGTACTCGAGCGGCAGCTCCTTCGTGATCGGCTCGACGAAGCCCGACACGATCATCGCGCTCGCCTCGCTCTCGGAGAGCCCGCGCGACATGAGGTAGAAGAGCTGCTCGTCGCCGATCTTCGACACCGTCGCCTCGTGGCCGATGTCGACCTCGTTCTCTTCGATCTTCATGTACGGGTACGTGTCGGAGCGCGAGTCCTCGTCGAGGATCAGCGCGTCGCACACGACCTTCGACTTCGCGCCCGTCGCGCCCTTGGCCACCTCGAGCAGGCCGCGGTAGCCGGCGCGGCCGCCGTCCTTCGAGATCGACTTCGACGTGATCAGTGACGTCGTGTTCGGCGCGACGTGGACGCACTTGCCGCCCGCGTCCTGATGCTGGCCCTTGCCCGCGAAGGCGAGCGACAGCACCTCCCCGTGGGCGTGGTCGCCCATGAGCCAGATCGCCGGGTACTTCATCGTCAGCTTCGAGCCGAGGTTCCCGTCGACCCACTCCATCGTTGCGTCCTTGTAGGCGACAGCCCGCTTGGTGACGAGGTTGTAGACGTTGTTCGACCAGTTCTGGATCGTCGTGTAACGGCAGCGGCCGCCGTCCTTGACGACGATCTCGACGAC
>JBGPLW010000069.1:0-10201 GCA_041486645.1 Gaiellaceae bacterium
CGACTTGCTCTCGTGGAAGCCCATGAGCAGTTCGGAGCCGGCGCCGGAGGTGCAGCGCATCTTGATGCCGCGCGACGCATAGGCCGAGGCGAGGAACGCCTTCGACCACGGCGTGTCGTCGCCGTCGACGAAGACGCGCTCGGTGCCGTACACGGACAGCGTCTCCGCGTATGTAACGAGGCCTGCGATCGCGAGCCGGAGGTTCAGCCGTTCCTCGACCGCGCACTGCGTCATGACACCGGGCCTGCCCGTCTGCGAACCGACGAGGATGGCAAGCGCGTTCAACGGCGCGTAGCGCGAGACGCCCACGGTCGTCTCGATCTCCGCGAAGCCGCGCGCGGCGGCTTCAGCCGCATCCGCCGCGAGCAGAGCAGGGTTCTCCTTCAGGTTCGTGACGTGCGCCTGGTTCGCGGGTGCGCGCCGCGCGCGCAGTTTCTTGAGCGCGAACATCAGCTCGACGGGATCGAGCATCCCGATCACGCGCGCGAGCCGCGCAGGCGTGAGCCCGCGCGAGAGCCGGACGAGCTCGGAGCGCGACACGTCGACGTCGACGAGCATCCGTGCGATCGACTCGTCGGCGAGCGCCGCCGCCTCCTGCGCGACGTCGAGATCGAGGCCGTTGGCGACGACGAAGTGGTCGAGTGCGTCCCACTCGTGCTCACGCCGCCCGTCGAGCTCGACGACGCGTCCGTCCTCGATCACGAGCGACGGCTCCGGGTCGTTCGGGCCGTTCATCGCGACTAGCCCGAGCTCGGCGAGCGGCTCGATCAGGAGCTCGCGGCGCAGCTCACGCTGCTCGCGCGCGACGAAGCGCTCCGATCGGCGGTCAGCCGGCAAGCAGGCCCCGTTTCGCGTAGACGCGCGCGGCCTCGCGCACGAACGCCGCCGACGCGGCGGCCTCGCTGCGCTCGAGTTGCGCCGCCCAGACTTCGAGCTCGTCCGCGGTCGAGCGTCCTGGCCGGAGCGCGGTGTAGATCTCGAGGATCGTCTCGTCCGGGAGGCTCGCCAGCTCCGACGCGCGCACGAGGTTGTCCGCGAGCTGGGAGCGGCCGGCCGCCCGGGCGACGTCCGCTTGCAGCCGCAGCGTCTCGGGCGTCGCCCGGAGCTCGGCCGCCTCGACGCGCTCGCCGTGGAGCGAGAGCTCGTCCAGCGGGATCCCTCCCGGCGTGCGCACGAGCTCGGGACGCGTCGTTCCGAGCGGGTAGTCGCGGCTCGGATCGAAGCTCACGGGCGAAACCGTATAGAAATAGGCGATGGCCAACCATTACGACTTCGAAGGCCGCGTCGCGCTCGTCACGGGCGGCGCGAGCGGGATCGGCGCCGCCGTCGTCGAGCGGCTGCGGGTCGGGAGCGCGGACGTGCGCGTGTTCGACCTCGCGAACGGCGACGACGTGCGGGACTCGGCGCAGCTGAACTCGGCGGTCGAGAAGCTCCCGCGGCTCGACGTACTCGTCTGCTGCGCCGGGATCGGCGGCGAGTCGCTGCACACCGAGGACGTGAGCGACGAGGAGTGGGAGAACGTCCACCGGATCAACCTGAACGGCGTCTTCTACGCCAACCGCGCGGCGATCCCGAAGATGAAGGCAGGCGGCTACGGGCGCATCGTCAACGTCGCCTCGATCGCCGGCAAGGAGGGGAACCCGATGGCCGGCGCCTACTCGTCGTCGAAGGGCGCCGTCATTGCGGTCACGAAAGCGATCGGCAAGGACGTCGCCGGCACGGGCATCCTCGTCAACTGCATCGCACCGGCCGTGATCAACACACCGATCCTCGGGCAGCTCTCGCAGGAGCACATCGACTACATGACGGCCCGCATCCCGCTCGCCCGCGTCGGCGAGCCGCCGGAGGTCGCGGCGCTCATCTGCTGGCTTGCGAGCGAGGAGATGAGCTTCTCGACCGGTGCGTGCTTCGACATTTCCGGCGGGCGGGCGACGTATTGAGGCGGTTCGTCCGCGTCGACACCGACCGCGGCGCCCGCGTCGGCCGCCTCGACGGCGAGACCGTGGAGGTTCTCGACCACGACGATCCGCTCGCGGCGCTCCGCGGGTCGGGCGAGGTCGTCGCGCGCGAGCCGCTCGCCGGGCTGCAGCTCCTCTCACCGATCAACGCCCCGGAGATCTGGTGCGCCGGCGTCACGTACGAGCGGAGCCGCGACGCGCGGCTCGAGGAGGGGAAGACGGAGGCGCGCGACGTCTACGCGCTCGTCTACGAAGCCGAGAGGCCCGAGCTCTTCATGAAGGACGCGCACATGCTGCGCACGGTCGGTCCCGGCGGCGCGATCCGCCTGCGCAGCGACTCGACGTGGATGGTCCCCGAGCCGGAGCTCGCGATCGTGCTCGGCGCGGAAGGCGAGCCGCTCGCGGTGACGATCGGGAACGACGTCTCGAGCCGCGACATCGAAGGCGCGAACCCTCTGTACATCCCGCAGGCGAAGATCTTCGCCGGAGCGTGTGCGCTCGGCCCGGCACTCGCCGTTCCGGACGACTGGGACGCGCCGTGGCCGATCCGGCTGCGGATCACGGACGCCGACGGCAGGGAGCTCTTCGCCGGCGAGACGTCGACCGACCGGATGAGGCGGACGCCCCGCGAGCTCGCGCAGTGGGCGGTGCGCGACAACCCGATCCCGCCCGGCTCCGTGCTCCTCACGGGCACCGGCCTCGTGCCGCCCGCCGACTACACGCTCCGGCCGGGCCACGTCGTCGAGATCGAGATCGAGGGGATCGGCGTCCTCACGAACCCGGTCGCAGGCTGAAGGTACGGTGCCGGTGTGACCGAGACGATCGAAGCCCCGAGCCGTCCGGCCGGGCGCAACTACGTCGGCGGCGAGTGGGTGCCCGCCGCGTCCGGCGAGACGTACACGAAGGTCAACCCGATGCGGCCCGCGGCGGCCGTCGGCGAGTTCTCCTCCTCGAGCGAGGCGGACGCCACCGCGGCGGTCGCGGCTGCGGAGGCTGCGTTCGCCGGCTGGGCGGCGCTGTCGATGGCGCGCCGCGCCGCGTATCTCACGGCGGCTGCTGCGGTGCTCGAGGCCCGCGTCGAGCAGATCGCGATCGACATGAGCACGGAGATGGGCAAGCCGCTCCGCGAAGCGCGCGGCGAGGCCGGACGCGCGGCGCAGATCCTGCGCTACGCCGCGAGCGAAGCCTTCCGCTCCGTCGGCGAGCACTTCGAGCAGGCGGCGACGGGCGCGCAGGTGTCGACGCGACGCAGGCCCGTCGGCGTGACCGCGCTCATCACGCCCTGGAACTTCCCGATCGCGATCCCGATCTGGAAGCTTGCACCCGCCTTGATCTACGGCAACACCGTCGTCTTGAAGCTCGCATACGAGGCGCCGCGCACGGGATTGCACATCGCCGAGGCGTTCGCCGAGGCCGAGCTGCCGCCCGGCGTGCTGAACGTGCTCACCGGCCGCGGCTCGACCGTCGGCGCGGCGCTCGTGCAGGACAAGCGGGTGCGTGCGATCTCGTTCACGGGCTCCGTCGCGACCGGTCACTCCGTGCGCGACGACGCAACGAGGCTCGGCAAGCGCGTCCAGCTCGAGCTCGGCGGCCACAACCCGCTGCTCGTTCTCGCGGACGCCGATCTCGGCCGCGCGGTCGAGGCGTCCTATGCCGGCGCGTTCTGGTCCGCGGGGCAGAAGTGCACCGCGACGCGGCGCATCTACGTGCAGGACGAGGTCTACGACGACTTCAAGGCGCAGTTCCTCGCGCGCATCGAGCGCGGCAAGGTCGGCGACCCGCTCGACCCCGACGTCGAGGTCGGGCCGATCGTCAGCGAGAAGCAGTTCGACGAGATCATGGCGGCGATCGAGCGCGGCAAGGACGAGGGCGGCGTCGTGCTCACCGGAGGCACTCGCGCCGACGACGACGGCTACGTCATCGCGCCGACAGTGTTCGAGGGCGTGCGCGACGACGCGTTCCTGTCGTGCGAAGAGGTCTTCGGCCCGGTGACGTCCCTGTATCGCTTCGCGACGCTCGACGAGGCGATGCAGCGCGCGAACGCAACGGAGTTCGGGCTCTCCGCGGCGATCTTCACGTCGAATCTCGCGGCGGCGACGCGCTTCCAGAACGAGGCGCAGGCCGGCCTCCTGCACGTGAACTCGCAGACCGCCGGCGCCGACGTGCACGTGCCGTTCGGCGGCATCAAGTCGAGCGGCTTCGGCCCGCACGAGCAGGGTCGCGCGGCGATCGAGTTCTACACCGAGACCGTTACGGTTTATATCGATCCGTGAGCGAGCGCTTCCTCGTCACCGGCGCGCTCGGCTGCATCGGCGCGTGGACCTGCGCGCTCCTCGCGGAGGAGGGTGTCGACGTCGTCGGCTTCGACTTCGGCACGGACGACCGCCGCCTGCGCCTCGCCACCGACGCCACGATCCCGCTGGTGCAGGGCGACATCGTCGACGGCAAGGCGTTTGCGCACCTGCTCGACGAACACGCGATCACGCACGTGATCCATCTCGCCGCGCTGCTTCTTCCGCAGATCAAGCCTGATCCGCCGTACGGTACGGCCGTGAACATCGGCGGGACGGTCAACGTCCTCGACGCGGCGAAGACGCGCGGCATCCAGGTTGCGTATGCGAGCTCGGCAGCGGTCTACTCGACCGCGGACGACACAGGTGGCGCCGTCTCGAACGACGCCGTCGGGCATCCCACGACGTTCTACGGCGTGCACAAGCAGGCGTGCGAGGGGATGGCGCGGATCTTCTGGCAGGAAGAACAGGTGCCGTCGATCGGCATCCGGCCGTTCATCGTCTACGGCCCCGGGCGCGACCACGGGCTCACCGCCTCGCCGACTCTCGCAATGGCCGCCGCCGCAGCGGGCGAGGACTACCGGATGACCTTCGGCGGGCGGACGCAGCTCCAGTACGCGCCCGACACGGCGCGTGTCTTCATCGCCGCCGCGCGCGCGGCCACCGAGGGTGCTCGGGTCTTCCATCTCGGCGGGCCGGTCGTGTCGCTCGCGGAGGTCGCCGCCGCCATCGAAGACGTCGTTCCCGGCGTGTCGATCACGGTCGACGAGCAGACGCTCCTGCCGTTCCCGGAGGAGTTCGACGGTGCGCCGCTCGACGCGGCGCTCGGCGGGATCAGCTGGACGCCGCTCGAGGAGGGTGTTGCCGCGACCGTCGAGCGGCTGCGAGCCGTGCGGGAGTGAGCGACGTGTGCACCGCGACGAGCGCGGCGCAGGCGCCGACGAGCACCCAGAGGACGACGCCGAAGCCGCTGCTCGCGTCGCGGATCGCGCCGAGCACGAGCGGCGAGATCGCCGACAGCGAGTAGCCGGCGCCGAGCATCAGGCCGGTGAACGCCGCCACGTCGGCGGGCCCATGCCCGACGTCGAGTGGCAGCGCCATGGTCAGCGAGAAGAGCGGACCGATCGTCGCGCCGAGCAGCACCGCCCAGAGGAAGCCACCCGCCGGCAGAAGCACGACGCCGAGCAGCGAGACGAGCCCCATCGCCGAGCAGCCCGTCATCCAGGCGCGTCGCGACCACATCCGGTCGGCGAGCCAGGCGACGCAGAGCCCCGCGACGATCTGCGTCCCGTTCAGGACGGCGAGTAGGGCACCCGCCTTCCCCTCGCTCCAGCCGCGCTCGACGTACACGTCGGGCAGCCACGCGTTGAGGCCGTAGTAGATCGCCGACATGAAGAAGAACGCCGCAACGAGGCGCCAGCCGAGCAAGCTTCGCCACGGAAGCGCGAGCGGCCGCATGACCGTCCCGGGCCGGCTCCCGCGCTCGACGCGCGTGAGCACGAGCCAGAGAACGAACAGCCCGATCGTGACGGCCGAGAACACGAGAAGCGGGTCGCGCCAGCTGCCGAGCGCGTGCTCGAGCGGCACCGCCGCCGCGGAGGACGCCGTCGCTCCTACGTTGATCCCCGCTGCGTACACGCCGGTCGCGAACACCGGCCGGTCGGCGAAGCGCTCCTTGACGCCGACGGGGAGGAGTGCGTTGCCGAGACCCATGCCGATCCCGACGGGGACGGTCAGGAGGATGAGCCCCGCCGCCCCCGGCACGAACACGCGGACGATGCCGAACACCCCGACGAACGCGAGCGCGGCGGCGAGCGCGTGGCGCGACCCGAGCCGCTGCGAGAGGAACGCCGCCGGCGGCGCGAAGAGGCCCATGCAGAGGACGGGGATCGTCCCGAGCAATCCGGCGACGGCGTGGGAGGTGTGCAGGTCGAGCTGGATCGCCGGGATCAGCGGGCCGATGCCGACGAGCTGCGGCCGCAGCGCGAGCGCCGCGAGGAAGAGCGCGGCGAGAAGGGCGCTGCGCCTCACCCTCTTGTTACGCGGCGACGACCGGGTTCGAGATCGAGCCGAGACCGTCGATCTCGATCGTGATCTCGTCGCCCGGTTGGAGCCAGACCGGCGGTGAGCGGAAGGCGCCGACGCCGGCGGGCGTTCCCGTGATGATCAGGTCTCCCGGTTCGAGCGTGATCGCCTGCGAGATGAACGCGACGACCTCGGCGACGCCGAAGATCTGGTTCGACGTGTTCGAGTCCTGCATCGTCTCGCCGTTCAGGATCGCGCGGATCGGCAGCGCCTGCGGATCGGGCACCTCGCTCGCGGGCACGAGGTCGCCGACGGGGAGGAACGTGTCGAGTGACTTGCCTCGCACCCACTGTCCGTCGGAGAACTGGATGTCGCGACCGGAGACGTCGTTCGCGACGACGTAGCCGCGCACGAAGTCGAGGGCGTCGTCGACCGAGACGCCGCTCGCGCGCCGGCCGATCACGACCCCGAGCTCGGCCTCGTAGTCGGGGTTCTTGCAGATCGCCGGGATACGAATCGGCTCGCCCGACGCGATCAGCGTGTTCGGCCACTTCGCGAAGAGCAGCGGACGCTCCGGCAGGTCGACGCCCTGCTCCTCCGCGTGGTCGCGGTAGTTGAGGCCGACACAGACGATCTTCTGCGGGAGCTCGATCATGGGACGAATCTACGTGAGTCGCGTGACGCCTGCTGCGGCGAGCGACGCGATCTCGCTCTCGGAGTAGCCGACCTCCGCGAGCACCTCCGCCGACTGAGCGCCGAGCGTGGGCGCCGGGCTCGAGTGCGCGACGCGCGCGCCGTCGATCTGGAGCGGCAGGGCGAGCGTCTCGTTCCCGCCGAGCTCCTGCACCATGCCGCTCGCGCGCGTCTGCTCGTGCCGCGCGGCCTCGGCCACGTTCTGGACAGGCGACACGGGAATGCCCTCGAGCGCCGTCAGCCAGTCGGCGGAGGTTCGCTGCGCGAGGCGCTCACGGATCGGCGGGAGTAGCTCCTCTCGGTGCGCGACGCGGTCCGGGTTCGTGAGGAAGCGGGGATCTTCGGCGAGCTCCGGCAAGCCGATTGCCGCGCAGAGCTGGGCGAAGAGTCGGTCGTTCGCGGCCCCGATCATCAGCTCCCCGTCCGCGGTCGGAAACACCTCGTACGGTGCGATGAGCGGGAACGCGGTGCCGAAGCGGCCGGGCGCGATGCCGGTGCGGAGCGCGTCGGTCAGCTGGTAGCCGACGAGCGACAACCCGGTCTCGAAGAGCGCGACGTCCACCTCCCGGCCGCGGCCCGTCTGCGCCTGCTCGTGCAGCGCGGCGAGGATGCCGAGTGCAGCCCAGACGCCGGTGCCGAGATCGATCAGCGAGGTGCCGACCCGGACGCCCGGGCGGTCGGGCTCGCCCGTGATGCTGACGTGGCCCGTGAACGCCTGCATGAGCGGGTCGTAGCCGGGCTGCCCCGCGAGCGGGCCTTCGCGCCCGAATGCGCCGACCGAGCAGTAGACGAGACGCTCGTTCCGCGCGCGGAGCGCATCGCTGCCGAGCCCGACCCGCTCCGCCGTCCCGGGCCGCAGCGACTGGACGAACACGTCCGCGCGGTCGACGAGCCGCAGCAGGGCCTCCATGCCCCCCGGCGCCTTGAAGTCGAGCGCGAGCGAGCGCTTCGACGTGTTCGCCGCGAAGAACATCACGCTGCCGCCCTCGAAGAACTGCGGGCCCCACGCGCGCGCCTCGTCGCCGCGCTCCGGGTGCTCGACCTTGACGACGTCCGCGCCGAGGGCGGCGAGGATCTGCGTGCAGGTCGGCCCGGCGAGCGACGAGGTGAGGTCGACGACGCGGATCCCATGCAACGGCTCGAAGCTCATGCGGCGACCCTAGATGATTGATCATCTTGCGACCCGGCGCACTAGGATCGCGGCAGATGAAGCTCGGGATGAACATGCTGCTCTGGTCGACGGACGTGAGCGGCCCGGAGTACGACGCTGTTTTCGCGATGCTGAAGGATGCGGGCTTCGACGGCGTCGAGATCCCGATCTTCGACCGAGAGGTCGAGACGTACGCGGAGCTCGGCGCGCGGCTCGACGCGCTCGGCCTCGAGCGGCTCGCCGTGTCGGCGCGCGGGGCCGACGACGACCCGATCGCCGCCGATCCCGGCCCGGCGATTGCCGCGACGAAGGCGAACCTCGATTCGGCGGCTGCCCTCGGGGCGCCGCTGATCTGCGGTCCGCTCGGCGCGCCGCTCGGCGTCTTCTCCGGCGCGCCGCCGACCGCCGAGGAGAAGGCGCGCTCCGTCGCCTACCTCCGGGAGGTCGCGCCGTACGCGGAGGCGCGCGGCGTCACGATCGCGCTCGAGTACCTGAACCGGTTCGAGATGTACCTCACCAACACGGCCGCCGATCTCGCCGTGATCGTCCGCGACGTCGACCACCCTCGCGTGCGGATGATGTACGACACGTTCCACGCGCACATCGAGGAGAAGGATCCGCGCGCCGCCCTTCGCGACTGCGCCGATGTCCTCGTCCACGTGCACGTGTCGGAGAACGACCGCTCGACCCCCGGTGCCGGCCAGGTCGCGTGGGACGAGACGTTCGCCGGCCTCGCGGAGATCGGCTACGACGGCTGGATCGTGATCGAGGCGTTCGGCGACGCCCTGCCGGAGCTCGCCGGCGCGACGAAGATCTGGCGCCGCATGTTCGAGAGCGAGGAGCAGCTCGCGCGCGACGGAGCCGCCTTCATCCGCTCGCGGATGCGCTCGTAGGGGCCATCGGCGAGCCCGGAAGGGCTTGACTTGCCCGCCGCAGAGTGCATTCCTGTAGCGGAGGCGCCGAGCGCGCCTTCTGCGGCGTCCAGCTTCCCGATCTCGGAGGAGTCATGAACGGACGCTTTCTCGCCTTTCTCGCGCTGCTCGTGTGCTGCGCGTTCGCCCTCACGCCGGCTGCCGCAGCGGAGCCGCCGACGAACGATGTGCCGCTCGATCTCGAGTCGGGAGTCCCGCTCCTCTACATCGGCGGCTTGCAGATCTTCAACGTCTACTGGGATAACAGCTGGAACGATCCCGGTCACAACACCGGGTTCTCGACCGGCACTATCGACGCACAGACGCAGGCGCTCGCCGACTCGAACTACTTCGACAAGCTGTCGCAGTACGACGTTCCGGATATCACGTTCGGCGGCAGCGCGACGGCGGTCTCCTTCCCGTGCGGCTCCGATCCCGGCGACACGACGAGCTCCATCTCGGTGTTCCTCTTCATGCTGTGCGAGGAGGCGACGCCGTTCGACGGCGTGCCCTTCGCCACCGGGATACCGCTGCCGGTGCCTCTCGTGCCGAACCCGACCGGTCACACGATCTACAACATTCTGCTGCCGAGGAACACGACGATCGACGACTTCGGCTCGAGGTCGTGCGTCGACTACGGCGCGTACCACTTCCAGATCCCGTCCATCCTCGGCGGCTTCCCGATCTACTTCGCCGTCATCCCGACGAAGTGCGCGAGTAGCGCCGCCGCCCTGATGACGATGATCTCGCACGAGGACTTGGAAGCGGCGACGGATCCGCTGCCGCTCTTCCACTGGATCGACAGCTCGACGCAGACGCCCGGCTTGATCGGCGCCTTCGCCTCGATTCCCGGCTTGCTGAAAGCGGGAGAGGCGTCGGATCTCTGCTCGTCGGCGAACACCGCGTCGAACAGCCCGTTCGGCGACGTGCCGGTGACGCTCAACGGCATCTCCATGGAAGTCTCGAGCTACTGGTCGAACTTCGACAACGCGTGCATGGTCGGGCCGTCGCGCGTCGTCAGCGCGACGTTCACGACGAGCGGGCTGTCGGGCAGCGCAACGCTCACGATCGGCGGTGTGTCGCAGTCGATCTCCGGCGGCAGCTCGGTCACGATGAACCTGCTCGAGGGGACGTCGTTCAGCTTCGGCGACACCCCGGCGGTGGCGGGCAGCC
>JBGPLW010000070.1:0-10150 GCA_041486645.1 Gaiellaceae bacterium
GGGCGTCTCCGAGGCGTGTCCTGGGCCGATTGCGGCCCAGCTTGGCGCGGGTCGCGTGCTTGCGCTCGCTGTCGCCGCCGGCGTCCTCATGGGCGTGAGGCTTCAGCCTTGGCTTGCCCGCGCCGCCGAACACGCGTCGCACGCGACGGTGCCGCAGATGCCCGCCGTGCAGGGAGCGGACGTACTGTGAGACTTTCTCTTGTCTGCCGAGCGAGGAGGCGTGATGGATGTTGACGTCGAGATCGATGTCGAGCTCCTGAAGAGCGAGATCAAGAAGACGTACGCCTCTGTCTCGGAGGAGCCGGGTCGCGAGTTCATCTTTCCGACCGGGCGCGCCTGGGCGGAAGACCTCGCCTACCCGGCCGAGCTGGCGCACGTCCCCGACGCGGTGGTCGAGTCGTTCGCCGGCGTGGCCAACCCGTGGCAGCTCGGCCGGCTCTCGCCCGGCGAGCGGGTGCTCGACCTCGGCTCTGGTGCGGGCACCGACTCGCTCATCGCCGCGCAGATGGTCGGCGAGCACGGGCACGTGACGGGGATCGACATGACCGTGCAGATGTTGGCCAAGGCGCGCACTGCTGCGGCCGAGATGGGAGCATCAAACGTCGAGTTCGTCGAGAGCGAGGCGGAGCGGCTGCCGTTCCCAGACGCGAGCTTCGATGTCGTGATCTCCAACGGTGTCATCGACCTGATCCCTGACAAGGACGCTGTCTTCGCCGAGCTCTTTCGTGTGCTCGTTCCCGGTGGGCGGATGCAGATCGCCGACGTGACGATCCAGAACCCGGTCAGCGCCGAGGGCCGGCGCGATATCGACCTCTGGACCGGCTGAATTGCCGGGGCGCTGCTGGAAGCAGCGTACGCCAAGCTCCTAGAGCGTCACGGCTTCGAGCGGATCGAAACCGGTCAGCTCGTCGACACCTACGCACGCTCCACGTTCGAAGATACGCGCCGCAAGGCACAGAAGTTCGGCGCCCGCGGCACCACCCTCAAGGCGTATAAGCCAAGCGCATGAGGAGAGGCCGGTGACTCGGGTTCTCGACCCTGAAGGAGCCCACCTCGCCGCACTTCGCCGACTGGGCGACTTCCGAGATCGCCGGGTGCTGGAGCTCGGCTGCGGCGATGGCAGGCTCACGCTCGGCATTGCCCGTAACGCGGCGCGCGTGCTCGCGTTCGACCCAGACTCCGAAGCGGTCGAGCAGGCACGCCGCTCGCTTCCGGCAGAACTGGCCGATCGCGTTGCCTACCGGGTCGCCTCAGGGAAGGAGATCGAACTCGAACCGCACTCGTTCGATCTCGTCGTCTTCTCCTGGTCACTCTGATGAGTCAACCCGGAGGACGTCGTGCACGTCCTGCGCCACATGGTCGACGCAGTCAAGTCGGGCGGACACGTGCTCGACCTGCAGGTGATCCGGCCGAACCCGACTGTCGAGGTCGAGGGAGTGGTCATTTGCGAGATCGACGGCGAGCCGCTCTTCCACGGAGCCGACGCCGCGACCGCGGCCGTCGACGCACTCACCCGCGCTGGAAGGCTGGTCGAGCAGGCTGTCGACGACCACGACGTGCGCAAGCACTACGACACCGGAGCGGATCTCGTCGACGACTTCGCCGACAAGAAACGCCGGCTGCCGGACAGCGCAGTACCGAGTCTGCTCGCACTCGCGCAGCCGTGCACCGTGCGTGAGCGTTGCCGCCTCCGGAGGTTATTGGTGCGCTGACCGGGCAGGTGCCCATGCTGTGCCCCTGCATCCGCGCGATTGCGAATGCCATAGCATCGTTGTCCCCGGGGGCCGCTTCGGCACCCGCAGCTCGAGGGAGACGGAGGATGGCGGCAGACGCGGTTCAAGTGGCACCGCACGTGTACAAGGTGCTGTTCGAGAATGAGCGAGTCCGGGTGCTGGACGTTCTCCTGAAGGCGGGTGAGAGCTCGACCATGCACTCGCATCCGGCCTATGTCATCTACGCCCTCGGCGACAGCAAAGTGACGTTCAACTCGCCTTCCGGCGAGAGTGCCGACGTGGACATCAAGGCCGGCGACGTCATGTGGCGGGAGCCGGAGGAGCATGCCGTCGACAACCTCGGCTCCGCAGACGTTCACGCGCTTCTTGTCGAGCTGAAATAGGGCAGGCGATCCAGACGCGATCGGCGAACGGGTTGGAGGCCCGGAGTGCCGCAGCCCCGGGCCTCCACCTCGGAGCCGGTTCAACCCAGGAGGAGTCTTAGACCGTGCTCCACTAGAGAGCGTGGAGCGATTCGGCAACAAGCGCGCCGGCCAAACGGCTAGACCGGGTCGTGCGTCCCCAGCCAAAGAGTCGCGACCGTTGCGTGAGCGTGAGGCTGGAACGGCGTAGACTCACGCGTATGACCAGCCTCATGGAAAAGATCCGCAAGTTGTTGGGGAGCGGGAAGAAGAGTTAACGGTTCCTATGCCTCAGAAGGCATAGGATGTTCATGCACTGGCCCTGTGGTCAGGACCCCGGCCGAAGGCCCGAATAGCCGCCAACGCGCTCGCTTCGCGGCGCGCGAGGCAAAGAGCCTAGGCAAACAGAGTTCGACTTGCAGGGCCAGTTCTCTATGGCGTCGGATGGGCGGTGGCCTCTAGTCGCCACGCAACGCTGAGCACCGCCCTCCTGCAAGCGCCTTTTAGCGCCTGTTTAAGGACGTTCAAACGCCTCGGTTCATCGTCGAGCCATCGATCGCACTCAGCGGTCGGAGGCACGAGGAGGACAAGATGGCGATCACGACACACACGACGACCCGGCTCGCAACCGTCGTCGCCGCACTCCTGGGGGCGCTCGCCGTGGCGGCGCCGCTCGCACACGCGACAAGCGCCGATGCGCAGGCGTGCTTGCGCAGCGCAGCCGGGGCCACGGCGCTCCCGTCGCCGTATCCCGGCTGGGTCACTGTCGTCGACGAGCTGGGCCTCCCCTGGCTCGAGCCCGCAGGGCAGCCGAGCTGCAGCAGCGGTCTGCTGTGCGTGCAGGCCGGCGACGTCGGTCTCAACTCGACGATGCAGACGCCGTATCCGGGCTGGGCGTTCGTCACCGACGAGTTGGGCGTTCCGTGGCTCGAGCCGATCGCGCAGGTTGCGATCGACGGGCTCCGGGACTGCGGATCGTCGTCCGGAGCGGGCAAGGCCGCTGCTGTGTCGCCGGTGTCGCCGGTGTCGCCGGCCGCGAACGTGACCGGGCAACCGGCGCCCGCCGGTTGGGTCTTCGTGACCGACGAGTTGGGCGTTCCCTGGCTCGTGCCGACCGGATAGCACGGCACGGCGTCAGACCCTGGAGAGCCCGCCCTCGGCGGGCTCTCAGACGTCGTAGGCTGCAAGCATCCCGACACGGTGCGAACGCTTCCTTGCGTACGGCGTCGCCGGCTGGGCGCTCGACTCGCTCTTCGTCTGCGCGCACACCGGGCGGCGTCGGCCGAGCAGCCTACTGAACGTGCCGGTATACGGGCTCGCCCAACCGCTCTTCGAACCGGTGCACGACCGGATCAGACACCGTCCGCTCGCGCTTCGCGCCGCGCTCTACGGCGCCGGCATCCTCGGTGTCGAGTACGCGAGCGGCCGGTTTCTGCGCCGATTCCTCGGCGACGTCCCGTGGGACTACAGCGGGGCTCGCTTCGGTGTCGGCGGACTCGTCCGGCTCGACTACTTCCCGCTCTGGGGCGTGTACGGCCTCGCCCTCGAACGTCTGCACGACCTTCTTGCGGGTGTCGACGAAGACCGAGGACTGGACTGACGTAATGGGGCCGCTCATGGCTCCGGAGTCGGGGTTTATCGCTGCCCGACAGCTTGGGCGCCGGCCGGACCCGACCTCCGGCCCTTGAATCTTCCCGGTGAGGCTGCCAGATTGAAGCCTCGGCCCGGCAGCGATGGCGGCTTGGGGGCCGAGGGGGACCAAGGGGAGGTTTGACCTGACGTACGCCGCACTAGCGGCCGGGGAACCGATCAGCCTCGTCGGACTTCGACGGCGGCGCGTAGCCGTGCCCATCATCGCAGCCGCGCTCTTCAGCCTCACGGCTGCGTACACCGCGCCGATCGTCGCCGCGCTTCGCCAGCCGGTGTTCCATGAGTTGCCGGCGCTCAACCTCCCCGTCGTCGACTTTCCCGCGGTTCCGGTGCCGAAGCTCCGACCGGTCCGGTCGCAGCCCGCGCGAACGTTCACCGCTCCGCGTGCGCAGCAGGTCCCGCTCGCAATGCCCGTCCCTGTGTACCGCGCGAATTCGCAACACGCGAAGCGCGTGCGCGTGAAGGTGCAGACGAACAAGTTTGCGACGACGACGACAGCGCCGCACAAGCAGAGCGCACCCGCCGACCCGTTCGCGAACATCGCGGTCGTCGAGAACGCGATCGGCTCGGTGCCGCCCGATTTGACGACACCCGGCACGACTCCGGCAACAGCCGCGCCACCTCCGCCTACCGCGCCCCCGGTGTCTGCTCAGACGCCCGACCCAGCCGACGCGGCGCCGGTCTCGGACCCCTATCTGACGCCGTTCGCCATCGAGCTGCCCGCGGACACGGCCTCGCTCTCGGCGCCGGCAGACGTGGCTCTCACCGCACCTGTTCCCATGGCACCCGCGGCTCCCGCGGCCGCGGCCGCGTCCGCACCGACCGTGGAAGCGCCGGTGCCGCCGACGCAGGAGACGGCCGTGCTCGTCTCCGTCGAGTCGAGCGCGTCGACGCCGCCGCCCGCAGCAACCGTGGCCGCGGTTCCGGAGACTCCGCAACCGGCGACCGTCCCCGCGCCCGGCGGTGCGTCTGCCGGCGACACAATCGCGGCCACGACCGCGACGCCGCCGCTCGACATCGTTGCGGCACCGACCGCCGCCGCCGGCGTCTCGAGCGGAGCGGCGGGAACGACCGGTGCAGGCGCCGCTACCGTCGCCGCGCCGAGCGGCACGACGACGATTCCTTCGAGCGCCGAGACGAAGCCGACCGAACCCGCAGCAGTGCCCGGGAGCGGCCCGTCGCCGCCCGGTCTCGTCAGCGTCCAGATGGGCGGGGTCGTCTCGAGCGCGGACGGCAACGCAACAGTCACGTTCGCGCCGGGCAGCGTCGCTGCCGATGTCGTGGTCCAGATCACGTCCGCCGGCGCGTCACTCGGAGGCGTGCAACCCGTGTCGGGCGGGTACGAGCTCTCGGCGGTCGACCGGGTCACGGGCCAGGCCGTCGATCACTTCCTCGTTGCACCGCAGCTGACGATTCACTACTCGCCGATCGGCAGCGCCGTGCCGTCCATCTACTTCGTCGGCTCCGCGGGGCCGGAGCAGATCGAGTCGGTCGTGAACGCGACGTTCCACACCGTGACGGCGTCGCTGCCGCACTTCAGCCTCTACGTCGCCGGCGCGACGCTTCCGGGCGGGAGCCCGTACTACAGCTTCGACGTGATCGCGAGAACCGGCGACAACCTCAGCTGGTTCGACGCGTCCGGGACCCTCGTGACGCGTTCGATCCTTTCGTTGGGCGCCGGCCCGTCCATCAACTCGAGCGGCGCCCTCGCCTTCCAGGTGCGCTTCACCGGCACCGGGAACGGCAACCAGTCCATCTTCCTCGCGGACGCCGACGGCACGATGACGAACCTCGGAGTCAACCTGATGAGCTCGAGCCGGACGTTCGGCGGCGGCGTCCAGGTCAACGATGGCGGTGAGGTGATTGCCACCGACTCGCTCTCGACGGGCAACAAGGTGCGCATCTTCAACGCGACGGTGATCGGGCTCTCCGGCAACGACCCGGATGGGAACCCGATCACGTACACGATCGCGTCCGGCCCTTCGAACGGGACGCTCGGCCTCATCCAGGGGAACATCGTCCTCTACACGCCGAACGAGAACTTCACCGGCGCGGACGCGTTCACGTACAAGGCGACCGACGGAACCGCCGAATCCGTGGTCGGCACGGTGACGCTGCTGGTCATCGATCCGACGCACACGCCGTTCACGGGCAACCACGCGCCGGTCGCGACGACGACACGCGCGGGCACGCTCCAGAACCAGGCCGTCTCCGTGAGCCTGCAGGCCTCCGATCCGGACGGGAACAACCTCACGTATTCGATCGTCAGCGCGCCGACGAACGGGACGCTCGGAGCGGTGGCGGGCAACAAGGTGACCTACACGCCGAGCTCGGGCTACTTCGGCGCCGACTCGTTCACGTTCTCGGCCAGCGACGGCGCGCTCAGCTCGACGGCGACCGCGGTGATCCCGATCTGGACGACCGGCGCGGCGAACAACCAGCCGTCGGTGAGCGACCTCTCCGCGACGTTCCAGCCCGGTTCGTGGCTCTCGCTTGCAAACGGCGGCACGACCGCCGCGGGCGCCGCTCCGGGACGCTCGGCGCCGGAGTTCGACAGCGTGATCGCGTTCCCGACGATCAACAATGCGGGCGACGTCGCCTTCATCGGTCTCATCAGCAACACGAACTACGTCGTGACGCCCTTGCCGCAGGTGCCGACGCCGGTGCCGCTGCCGATGAACCAGGCCGACGCCTCGACCGTGACGAACATCCGCCCGATGATCGACGACCAGGGCCGCGTGCTCGTGCGGATCGGCGTGCCCGCCTGGGAGGCACGGCGGGCCTATCGGATCGGCGACAAGGTCACGCCGACGAGCTTCAACATCGCCGGCGCGCCGTACGTCTTCGAGGCCATCCAGGTCGGGATCAGCACCGGCCTCGACGGCAACGGCAACGCGATCTTCTACAACAAGACCGGGCCCACCGAGCCGAACTGGGCCTCCGCGGGCCCCGGCACGCTCGCCACGACCGACGGCGACACGTGCCCGTGGGGGACGACCGACCCGATCTTCGCCCCGTACTTCTGCGGCGTCCTGTGGAAGAACACCGGCGTCTCCGTCCCGTTCGGAACCACCCCGAAGCTCGACCCCGACCCGATCCTCCTCTTCGACGCCGACCTCGGGCACGACGGCACGAAGCTCACGAGCACGCCCTCCCACTACGTCGTGATCGTCGACGCGAGCATGGGCTTCAAGCTGACTGCGCCGGCGGCGGATGGGCACCAGGCGCTCGGACGCGCCCCTGCGATCAGCGACGACGGCGCGGCGATCGCCTTCTTCGGCGATCTCACCGACCCGACGAAGTGCGCGCAGTGCACGCCGAAGATGACGGCCGGCCAGGGCATCTTCCTCAGCGTCGTCGGCGCGAGCGGCGCGCGGACGATCGTCCGCGTCACCGGCGGTATGGTCGAGGACCTGACCGCCGTGCCCGCCGGGAACAAGGACGGGGTCTGCGACGCGCTTGTTGAGACGTGCCGTCGCGCCGCAGAGCTCGGCTACGACGACGCGGGCAACCCCGTCTACTTCAACACCTACGACTTCGACGCACGGCTCGGCGTCGTCCACCAGCCGCTCGGCACCGGTGCCGGCGAGGGCCCGACTCCCGCGTTCACGTGGGCGATCCGCGCGCACTACGGCGACGACGCGAACGGGGACCACCTCATCGACTACACGACGACGGACACTCAGGTGCAGGACGAGCATCGCACCGTCGACTTCAACGCCTCCACGACCGTTGGCCCGTCGCCGCTCGTCTCGTACTCCTGGGCCTTCGACGACGGCGGCACCGCCTCGGGCGCAACCGTCGCGCACACGTTCTCGAAGCTCAACGACCACGTCGTGAACCTCACGGTCGTCGACGCCGCCGGCGCCTCGACGACGCTGACGAAGAAGATCACGATCCGCGACATCGTCATCGTCTCGCTCGGCGACTCCATCGCCTCGGGCGAGGGGAACCCGGACAATCCGCTGCCGGGATCGGCAGTCACCGGCTGGCCGCTCTGGGAGGACCAGCGCTGCGACCGTTCCGCGATCGCCGGCCCGGCACAGGCGGCGAAGACGATCGAGGACGCCGACGTGCACTCCACCGTGACCTTCATCCACCTCGCCTGCTCGGGCGGCCGGATCAAGTACATCCTCGTCGAGGACGATCTCGACAACATCGGCAACAACGACGGGATCTGCGATCCGGGCGAGGTGTGCCTGAACGACGAGCACGGGGGCATCCTCACCAAGTACGCGGGGATCAATGCACCGGCGAACGCGAACGACTTCCTCGATCCGCAGCTCGACCAGCTCACGGCACTCCTCGGGACGCGGAAGCCCGACGCCGTGTTGATGTCTGTCGGGGCGAACGATCTCAAGTTCTCGTCGGTGATCGAGAACTGCATCGCGCACACCGACTGCATGAACCACAACCGCGAGTTCTGGACGCTGCTCCCGCAGCTGCCCGGGAAGTACCACGAGCTTGCGGTCGCGCTCATCGCGGCCGGCATCACGCCGGACATGACCTACCTCACGCAGTACTTCGACCCGACCCATGACACCGACGGCTCGTTCTGCGGCGTCACGACCATCCTCGGGAACATCACGCCCGAGGAGATGGAGTGGGCATACGGCGACGTCGTCGGGAACCTGAACCTCTACGGCATGGCGGGCGCGTTGGCGAACGGCTGGAACTACGTCGACGGCATCGCCGCCGACTTCGCCACCCACGGCTATTGCGCCACCGACAACTGGGTCAGGCAGATCATCGCGTCGGGGGTGACTCAGGGAGACAAAAACGGCGCCTTCCACCCGAACGGGCCCGGACAGGAGGTCTACCGCAAGCACATCGTCGACTCGCTGAAGCTCAACCTCTCCGCCGACCCGGCGGAAGACCCCGGCAAGCTCACGTACAACGCCCGGCTCGGCGGCGATCGCTCGCTGAGCGGCGACGACTTCGTCGTCGAGCTCACCGCCACGCCCAACGTGGCGTCGGTGACGAACCCGGTGACGCACAAGCCGCTTCTCTTCTCGGCGACGAAGGGCGTCTGGTCGGTGCGCGTGAACCAGGAGCGCGAGATCGGCGGCGCGCACAACACCGTCTTCCACACGGAATCGGCGTTGCGCATCATCCAGGCGGGCGACCTGATCGGCGATCGGTTCGCGTACGACAGCGGCGCCAACGGCGGCTTCGCGACATTCATGGACATGGGCTCCGCCACCGGCAGCAGGACCGAGCAGGCCGGCGACCACCGCGTCGCTCTCTCCGTGCCGACCTGCAGCGTCTTTGCTGCGGTCGGCGCGTGCGCCCCCGCCAACTTCGGTGGGCTGATCCTCCGCGGCTCGCATCTCGACACCGACCAGGACGGGCTCCTCGACCACTGGGAGGAGCACGGCCTCGACATCAACGGCGACGGCGTCGTCGACCTGGATCTCGCCGCGATGCACGCCAGCAAGACGCAGCGCGACCTCTTCCTCGAGATCGACTGGTCGAACCCGCGCAACGACGGCGTCAACAACTGGTCGTGGGTGCCGCAGCCGGGAGTCCTCCAGAACATCGTGAACATGTTCTCGACGGCCCCGTCGCCCGGTCGCGGCATCCCGATCGGGATCACGCTCCACGTCGATGCCGGCGCGGGGCGCTCGATCGGCATGTTCACCGGCGCGCTCGACGGCGGGCAGATGTTCGGGTTGGCGAATCCGAATGCGGCGACTCATCTCGACGCCATCTACTTCGGCAAGGAGGGCGCGTTCAACGGGGCGGCCGCCGGCCTGAACGTCCGCTCCTTCGACGACATCAAGAAGAACCTCTTCAGCCAGAACGATGCGTACGCCCGCGAGCTCGTGTTCCGGTACGCGCTGATCGCGGACTTCTACGACCCGTTCGCCTTCCCGAACGGCAATATCTACGTCGACATCGTCGCGGCCGCGACCAACAACACGATCAAGACGACGGGCGGGACGATCGCGGCGTTCAACACCGCGACGGTGCAGATCGTGAGTGGCACCGGCGCTGGGCAGTTCCGCCAGATCGTCGGCCTCGGAGCCGACAACCTGACGTTCACGGTCGACCGAAACTGGACGACGACTCCCGACAACACGAGCAGGTTCGTCCTCTACGCCGGCTCGTCAGGGCAGGCGGAGACGGCGTGGTACGGACCGGCGTCCGATCTGAACCCGATACCCGGGAACGACTTCATGATGACGCTCGGCGGCTTCGGGGCGCAGAAGACGAACGTGAACATCCAGTGGCGGACGCTCGCCCACGAGCTCGGGCACACGCTCGGCCTCCGGCACGGCGGCATCGACCATTTCGCGTACAAGGGCGGCCCCCTGGACGTCAACGGCAACCCGCAGCCGCCGCCCGGACAGCTCGATCCCACAA
>JBGPLW010000071.1:0-10125 GCA_041486645.1 Gaiellaceae bacterium
CCGCAGATGGGCCGCATCGCCTCTGAGCTCGCCGACATGGTGATCGTGACGAACGACAATCCGCGCAGCGAGGATCCGCAGGCGATCATCGACGCCATCGTCGCCGGTGCGATCGGCGACGTCGAGACCGAGCCCGATCGCGCGGTCGCGATCGCGCGCGCGATCGAGTCGGCGCGCGACGGCGACGTCGTGCTGATCGCCGGCAAGGGCGCGGAGCAGGGGCAGGAGTTCGCCGACCGGACGATCCCGTTCGACGACCGTCAAGCGGCACGCGAGGCGCTGCGGACCCTCGGAGCGCGAACCTGATCCCGCTTGCGCTCTCAGAGCTGCGCGGCCTCGGCCTGCTCGAGGGGGACGCCGAGCAGGTGACCGGCGTCGAGATCGACTCGCGTCGCGTGTCGCCCGGCGATCTGTTCGTGGCCGTGAGCGGCGGCGAGGCGTACGCCGGCGACGCCCGTGCGCGCGGCGCTGCCGCAACGCTCGTTCCCGACGACGACTTCGCGGCAATGGCGGCGATCGGCAGCGCGGTGCGCGCAAAGAGCGCCGCGCGCGTCGTCGCGATCACGGGCTCGGTGGGGAAGACGTCGACGAAGGACATTCTCGCCGCGCTCCTACGGCCGCACGTGCGACTCGTCGCAGCGGAGGCCGGCTTCAACAACGAGATCGGCCTGCCGCTGACGCTCTGCCGCATCGAGCCGGACACCGAGGTCGTCGTGACGGAGATGGGGATGCGCGCCCCGGGGCAGATTCGTGCGCTCGCCGAGATCGCACGGCCGGACATCGGCGTGATCACGGCGATTGCGCCCGTGCACCTCGAGCTGCTCGGCACCATCGAGCAGATCGCGCGTGCGAAGGCCGAGCTACTCGAGGTCCTCCCGCCCGGCGGCGTCGCGGTCGTCCCGGTCGCCGCGCCCGAGCTCGAGTCGTTCGTGCCGGCGGGTGTCGAGATACGGCGTGTCGAGCCGGTTGACGTGCAGGTGCGTGACGGCCTCGCACACGTGCGCTTCGGTGGGCGCGACGTCGTCTTCTCGTTCGCGGCGCGCCACCAGGCTGCGAATGCGGCGATGGCGCTCACGGTGTGCGAGGTGCTCGGCGTGCCGCTGCCGGCCGGCATCGTCGACGTGACGTTTTCCCGCTGGCGCTCGCAGGAGAGCGAACTGCCGGGCGGCGGCCTTCTCGTCAACGACGCCTGGAACGCGAACCCGGTTGCGATGCAGGCTGCGCTCGCGTATCTCCGCGAGCAGGCCGCGGGCCGCCGTACGGTCGCGATTCTCGGCGAGATGGCGGAGCTCGGCGATGAGGCAAAGCGCTTCCACGAGGAGGTCGACACGGACGGCATCGACCTCGTCGTCGGCGTCGGCGAGCTCGCGCGCGGCTACGAGCCGGACGAATGGGTGGCCGACGCGGCGGCCGCGGCACAGCTTGCCCGCGAGGTCGTCCGTCCCGGCGATGTCGTGCTCGTGAAAGGCTCCCGCTCCGTGGGGCTCGAGATCGTCGCCGAGGCGCTGAGCGGGGTGACCGCGCAGTGACGCGCGTCCTCATCGCCGCGCTCGTCGCGCTGATCATGTCGATCCTGATCGGGCCGCGCTTCATCCAGTTCCTGCGCTCGAACGAGTTCGGGCAGCACATCCGCGAGGAGGGGCCGGAGCACCACGTCTCCAAGCAGGGAACGCCGACGATGGGCGGGCTGATGATCCTGTTCGCGGCAACGGTCGCGTTCCTGTCGGTCACGCACTTCACGCTCCAGGGTCTGACCGTGTTGTTCGCGACACTCGCGTGCGGCGCGGTCGGCTTCCTCGACGACTTCATCAAGCTGACGCACCGACGCTCGCTCGGCCTGTCGGGGCGCTGGAAGATGCTGCTCCTCGTCGGCATCGCGGTGATCGTCAGCCTCGTCGCCGACCACCTGCAGATCGAGCATCGCGTGTTCGTGCCGATCCTGAACGTCAACCTGCCGCTCTCGTACGTCTGGTACGTCTTCATCTTCCTGATCATCGCGGGCACGGCGAATGGCACGAACCTCGCCGACGGCATCGACGGTCTCGCGGCGGGGACAGGGATCATCGCGATCTTCACGTTCACGGCGATGAACGTCGTGTCGTACGTGCGCTCCGGCACCGATGTCTCGCACCGCAACCTGACCGATCTCGATCTCGCGATCATCGGCGCGGCGCTCGTCGGGGCCGCGATCGGCTTCCTTTGGTACAACGCGTTCCCGGCCGAGGTGTTCATGGGCGACACGGGCTCGATGGCGTTCGGCGGCGCGCTCGCGAGCCTCGCGATCATGACGCGGCGTCACACCGAGCTGCTGCTGCTCTTGATCGGCGGCATCTTCGTGATCGAGGCGCTGTCGGTGATGATCCAGGTGTTCGCGTTCAAGTACCTGAAACGCCGCGTGTTCCTGATGACGCCGATCCACCACCACTTCGAGATGAAGGCGTGGTCGGAGACGAAGATCATGGTGCGCTTCTGGATCGTCACGGGGATCCTCTGCGCCGCCGGCTTCGCCCTCTTCTACCGCTACTACTTCAGCCAGCGATGAGCGACTGGGCCGCATGGCTCATCGCAAACGGGCAGGCCGACGAGGCGATGGTGGCGGAAGCGGAGCGCGTGCTCGAGGCCGCCGCGCTCGTGCCGGGCGACACCGTGCTCGACGTCGGGTCGGGGCTCGGGCTGCTGACGCTCGCAGCGCACGACCGGATCGGCGACGGCTGGGTGATCGCCGTCGACCCGTCGGTCGGCGCGCTCGAAGAGCTGTTGCGGCTCGCGCACGAGGCAAAGGCGAACGGGATCATGTACCTCGTCGGCGACGCGGAAGTGCTGCCGTTGCCGAACGCGTCGATCGACGCTGCTGTCCTGCGCTCGGTGCTCGTGCACGTGCCGAACATCGATCTCGCGGTGGCGGAGCTCGAGCGCGTGCTCCGTCCGGGCGGACGGCTCTCGCTCCGCGAGCCGTTGAACCGCGACGGGACGTACATCTCGAACGCCGTCGACTGGTCGCCGCTCGGCTCGCTCGGCGACCGCGTGGTCGCGCTCTGGGACGAGGTCTGTGCCGCCGACCCGCTCCAGCGCCTCGACGCCGACGCGCTCGCCGCCTCCTTCGGCGCCGCGGGCTTCGTCGACATCGTCGCGGCGGTCGAGGATCCGGGCGAAGACTGGCTCGTGACCAAGGAATCGGTCGATGCCCGTCTCGACGCTCGCGGTGGCCCGGCACAGGCTTCGCTCCGGGAACGCTGGGGGGCGGCCTTCACTCCGGCCGAAGTCGAGTCCCTCGCCGACCACCTCGAGGGCCTCGCCGGCACGACCGTCACCTTCCGCCGCCCGCAGCTCTTCCTGAGCGCCCGCCGCTCCTGAGCCGCTGCTTCTGAGGAAGTCAGCTCTCCGCCACGAACTCGGCACAGACGTGCGCGCATTCGCTCGATACCGTCGTTGCAGGGGCCCTCGCGCCCCCCGTGGGGGGACGCGTTCGCCGTGAGCGGGACACGACCAGACGGGGCACCTGACTGGCTGCCGGGGCGGGCGCTCGTACTCGGGCTCGGCCGGTCGGGGCGGGCGGCGGCGGCCGCGCTCGTGCGGCGCGGGGTGCAGGTCGTCGCGGCCGACCGGTCGGCGGACGCCGACGCGGGGAGGCTCGCCGCGGAGGGCGTCGAAGTTCGTCTCGGATCGGAGGAGGAATCCCTGCTGGACGGTGTCGAGCTCGTCGTGAAAAGCCCCGGTGTGCCGGCCGAGTCGCCGCTCGCCGCGGCGGCGCGTGCACGCGCGATCCCGGTCTGGAGCGAGATCGAGCTCGGCTTCCGGCTGCTGCCCGGCAACTTTCTGATCGGCGTGACGGGGACGAACGGCAAGACGACGACGACCGAGCTCCTCGCAGCGATCTTCCGCGCCGCGGGACGGGACGTCGAGGTCGCCGGCAACGTCGGGCGCGCGCTCACCGACGTCGCTCTCCAGATCGAGCCCGGCGTGACCGTCGTGTGCGAGCTCTCGAGCTTTCAGCTCGAGGACGTGCACACGCTCGCGTGCGACGTCGCCGTTCTGCTCAACCTGGAGCCCGACCACCTCGACCGCCACGGCACCTTCGAGGTGTACCGCGACGCGAAGCTCCGCATCTTCGAGCGTGCTCGCGCGAAGATCGTGCCGCGCGGGCTCGGGTTCGATGGCATCGAGTTCGCGGCCGACGACCCGCTGCCGGCAGAGCCGCGCATCCCCGGCGCGCACAATCGCGAGAACGCGGCCGCCGCGACGGCCGCCGCGCGCGCCGCCGGAGTCGGCGACGAAGCAATCGCGGAGGGGCTTCGCACCTTTGCCGGCGTCGAGCACCGGCTCGAGCTCGTGCGGGAGCTCGACGGCGTCCGCTACGTCAACGACTCGAAGGCGACGAACACCGCGGCGGCCCGGCGGGGCGTCGCGGCGTACGACGCGCCGCTCCGGCTGATCCTCGGCGGCTCGCTCAAGGGCGAGGACTTCGCGCCGTTCGCGCGCGAGCTGCCGACGAACGTCCGCTCCGTCTATCTGATCGGCGAGGCGACCGACCAGCTCGCGGCGGCGCTCGACGCCGCGGGTCGCGCGTACTCGCGCGACGGCGACCTCGCGCACGCGGTCGCGCACGCGCACGTTGACGCGCAGGCGGGCGACATCGTCCTCCTCTCGCCGGCCACGGCGAGCTTCGACCAGTTCGCCGACTTCGAAGCGCGCGGCGACGCCTTCCGGCGGCTCGTCGAGGAGCTCGCATGAGCCGTAGGCTCGACGGAGGCGAACAAGGAGCGGAGGCGCCGGCTTGGCCGGCGCTGGAGCGGGTATGACCCGCCGCGCGAAGCACCACTCGCTCGAGTGGCAGCTGCTCCTGTTCGTCCCGATCGCGATGACCGCGTTCGGGCTTGTCATGGTCTACAGCGCGACGTCCGCGTCGGCTGCGCTCGGGCACGGCAACCCGGTCGGCTATCTCGAGCGCCAGAGCGTCTACGCGCTCGCCGGCATCGCGCTGATGATCGCCGCCTCGCGCACCGACTTTCGCAAGCTGCGCCTGCTCGCGCCGCCGCTCATCATCTCGGCACTCGGTCTCTGCGCGGTCGTGCTCGTCATCGGCGAGCGCATCAACGGCGCGCGCCGCTGGATCGGCTTCGGCCCTGCAGCATTCCAGCCGTCCGAGCTCGCGAAGCTCGCGCTCGTCATCTGGTGCGCCGCCTACCTCGCGCGCAAGCCACCGCCGCGGACACTCAGGGATCTCGCGCGCCCGGTCGGTGCGCTCGTCGGTGTCTTCTGCCTGCTCATCCTCGTCGAGCCCGACCTCGGCACGGTGATCACGATCGTGACGATGGTCGGCGCGATGCTGCTCATCGCGGGCACGCCGCTGCCGACGCTCGCGACTGCCTACGGCGTCGTCTTCAGCCTCGCGGCACTCGCCGCGGTCGTCTCGCCGTATCGCCGCGCGCGCCTGCTCGTCTTCCTCGATCCATGGAAGGACCCGACGGGGAACGGCCTTCAGAACGTGCAGGCGCTGATCAGCGTCGGCTCGGGCGGCGTCTTCGGCCGGGGCCTCGGCGAGGGGATCCACAAGATCCATTACCTGCCCGAGGCGCACACCGACATGATCTTCGCCGTCATCGGCGAGGAGCTCGGCCTCGTCGGCGCCGCCGTCCTGATGGCGGGCTACGCCGCGTTCGCCTATGCCGGGCTGCGGCTCGCGATCGGCTGCAAGGATCCCTTCGGAAAACGCCTCGCCGCGGGGATCACGGCGCTCATCTGCGGGCAGGCCGCGATCAACCTCGCCGCGGTGCTCGGGCTCGCGCCGCTGACCGGAATTCCGCTGCCGTTCGTCTCCTACGGCGGCTCGAGCCTCGTCATCGCGCTCCTGTCGGTCGGCATCCTCCTTAACATCGCCCGTGGCAATGGGCAAGCAAAGACAACTGCGGTGCCTGATCGCAGCCGGGGGGACGGTCGGTCACGTCGCCCCGTCGCTCGCAGTGGCGGAAGCGCTGCGCGCGCGCGGGGTGGAAGTGACGTTCGCCGGGTCGCCGGATCGCGTCGAGGCTCGGCTCGTTCCTGAGCGCGGCTACGCGTTCGACGCGTTCCGCGTTGCCGGGTTCCCGCGCCGGCCGGGGCCGCAGCTCATCGGCGCACTCGGGCTCGCGGCGGCCGCGCCCGCGGTCTGCCTGCGCATCCTCGCGCGGCGGCGCCCCGACGTCGTGCTCGGCGGCGGCGGCTACGTCGCGGGGCCGATGCTGTTCGCGGCGTGGCTGCGCAGGATTCCGACCGCGCTGACCGAGGCCGACGCACATCTCGGCCTGGCGAACCGCATCGCCGCGCCGTTCGTGCGCCGGATGTTCCTCGCGTATCCGATCCCGGGGCTCGGCGGCAAGGTCCGCGTCGTCGGCCGGCCGATTCCGTCGCTCTCGCGTTCCGTCTCGCGCGGTGAGGCACGTCGCGCGTTCTCGCTACCCGAGGACGGACCGCTCGTGCTCGTCTTCGGCGGCAGCCAGGGCGCGCGCACGCTGAACGACACCGCCCTCGCCGCGTGGGGCGAGCGAGGGCCCCACGTGCTGCATCTCTGCGGCGAGCGAGACTTCGAGGAGCTACGCGGCCGCGTGACACGGGCCGACTACCGGCTCGAGGCGTTCGTCGACGACTTCGGCACTGCGCTCGGCGCCGCCGACATCGTCGTCGCACGCGCCGGCGGATCGGTGTGGGAGGTCGCAGCGGCCGGCAGACCCGCCGTCCTCGTCCCGTACCCGCACGCAACCGCCGATCACCAGCAACGCAACGCGGAGTACTTCGTCAAGGCCGGCGGCGCCGTGATCGTCGACGACGCGGACGCGGCGGCTCGCGTCCCCGCGGTCGTCGACGAGCTGCTCGCAGACACGCAGCGGTTGCAGCAGATGGCCGACGCGATGCTCGCCGCCGCGAAACCCGATGCCGCAGACAGGATCGCCGATGAGCTCGTCGCCCTCGCAGCCGCTCGCCGGTAGACGCCTCTGGATCGCCGGCATCGGCGGCGCCGGCATGAGCGCGTACGCCTTCGTCGCGCACGCGTGGGGAGCAGAGGTCGCCGGCTGGGATCGCGTCGACACGCCGTACCTCGCGCACCTCGAGGGGATCGACGTGACGATCTCGCCCGAACCGCCGCAGCCTCCCGACGGGTGGGAGGTCTACCTCTCGACCGCGTACGCGGGCCGCGTCGAGGGGCGCCCTCGCGCTGATCTGCTCGCCGAGCTTGTCTCGCTGCGCCGCTCGATCGTCGTCGCCGGCGCGCACGGCAAGACGACGACGAGCGGGATGCTCGCGTTCTGCCTCGACCGGCTCGGTCTCGATCCCGCGTTTCTGATCGGCGGCGAGATCCCGCAGCTCGGCGGCAACGCGCGCGCCGGCGCGGGCTGGCTCGTCGTCGAGGGCGACGAGTCCGACCGCTCGGTCGCCGCACTCCGCCCGGAGATCGCGATCCTGCTGAACGTCGACCTCGACCATCACGCGACGTTCGGGACGCGCGCCGAGGTGGCAGCGCTCTTCGAGGAGTGGCTCGCGCACGTGCCGCAGGTCGTGCGCGCCGAGGAGCTCGCGCCCGTCCAGCTCGAGCTCGCCGTTCCGGGTGAGCACAACCGCCGCAACGCCGCCGCCGCGCTCGCCGCGCTCGAGCTCGCCGGCGTGGCTCGCGCCGATGCGGAACGCGTGATCGTCGACTTCGCCGGTGCCGGGCGAAGGCTCGAACAGCGCGGCGAGGCCGGCGGGGTCGCGGTGCTCGACAGCTACGCACACCACCCGGCGGAGCTCGCTGCAGATCTCGCCGCGATCCGACCGGCGGGCCGAGTGCTCGCGCTCTTCCAGCCGCACCTCTACTCGCGCACCGCCCATCTCGCGTACGAGTTCGCGCGTGCGCTCGCCTCCGCGGACGCGGTCTGCGTCACCGAGATCTACCCGGCCCGCGAGGAGCCGATTCCCGGCGTCACGGGCCGCCTGATCGTCGACGAGCTCGCACGCGTCCGCCCGGGCATGCGCATCGGCTGGGCACCGTCCCTCGACGACGCTGTGTCGATCGTCTCCTCGTGGGCACGGCCGGGCGACACGGTGCTGACGCTCGGCGCCGGCGACGTCGAGCGCGCAGGGCCGCTGCTGCTCGAGGCGCTCGCATGACGATCGAGGAAGGCGTCGAGCTCGCAGGCTTCACGACGCTCGGCACCGGCGGGCCCGCCCGCGCCTTCGCGCGGCCCGAGACGGAGGCTGACGTCGAAGAAGCGCTGCTGTGGGCCTCCGAACGTGGGCTGGCGGTCGCCACTATCGGCCTCGGCTCGAACCTGCTCGCCGCCGACGACGGCGTCGACGCGCTCGTCCTGCGGCTCGCGGGCAGGCTCGCGGCCGTCGTGGTCGACGGCGACGGCATTCGAGCAGGCGGCGGCGCGGCGAACGCGGTTGCGCTCCATCGCGCGCGCGCCGCCGGCCTCGGCGGCTTCGAGTTCGCGTGCGCGATCCCCGGCACGATCGGCGGCGGCGTCTGGATGAACGGCGGCGCGTACGGCGGCGAATTCTCGCAGGTGCTCGAGCGCGTGCGCGTCGTGAGCGCAGACGGCAGCGGCTGGTTCACGCCGACGGAGCTCGGCCTTTCGTACCGGCACTCCGACCTTCGCCATGGCCAGGTCGTCGTCGAGGCGGAGCTGCGCCTCCATCCTCGCGACCCGGCGGAGATCAAGGCGACGGTCCGCGAGCTGAACGCTCAACGGAAGGCGGCGCAGCCGACGAACCGCCGCACCTTCGGCAGCGTCTTCAAGAATCCGGAGCACGAGCTCAGCGCCGGCCGCATGCTCGAGGCCTGCGGCCTGAAGGGGCACCGCATCGGCGGCGCCCAGATCTCGCCCAAGCACGCGAACTTCATCGAGAACGCCGGTGGCGCCCGCACCGCCGACGCGCTCGCGCTGATGGCCGAGGCGCGCAGGCGGGCCCATGAGCAGTACGGCGTCGAGCTCCGCCACGAGGTCGAGTTCCTCGGCGGGCTCGAGCTGCCGCCTCTCACGTAGGAGCGGCCCGGCCCGCGGCGAACTCCGCCGGGTGGCTGGCCAGCGTCGTGGCACGCAGGGCCGATCACCGCGCGCACGCGCGGCGGTCGCGCCGATGCCGCGCGCCCGCAGGGGATCGGAGCTCGGCCGCTTCGCGCCGTCTGGACGCTCCGTGCTCGTCGGCCTCGGCCTGCTCGCACTCGCGGCCGGCGCCTACGTGGTCGCGCGCCAGACCGCCGTCTTCGCGATCGACCGCGTCGAGGTCGTCGGCGTACCGGGCGCGCTCCAGGAGCAGGTGCGTCACACCGTTGCGCCGCTGCGCGGCACGAGCCTCCTCGCCCTCGACGGGGCCGCGCTCGAACGCCGCGTCGAGGCGCTGCCGGGCGTTCTCTCCGCCCACTACGACCGCGCGTTCCCGCACACGCTCCGCATCCATGTCGTGGCGGAGACGCCGGCTGCCGTCGTCCACCGCGGCACCGAGACCTGGCTCGTCTCGGCGCGCGGGAGGGTGATCGGGCGCATTCCGAACGGGACGAACGGCGCCCTGGCGCGCATCTGGGTCAAGCGGGCGACGACGGTGGTCGCCGGCGAGATCCTCGCCGTGGACGCGGGCGGAGCGACGGCCCGGGCGCTCGCGCTCGCGGCGCGCTTCCCGGCCCGGATCGCGACGGCGTCCCTCGTCCACGACGAGCTCGTCTTCCGGCTCCGCTCCGGGCTCGAGCTGCGGCTCGGCGAGCCGACCGACGTCCGGCTGAAACTCGCGATCGCCCGCCGGGCTCTCCATGCGCTTCCGGCCGGTGCAACGTATGTCGACGTCAGCGTGCCGGGCCGCCCGGTCGCGGGCACCGACCCTCGACTCTCAGGTAGAGGTTGACGGTATGAACGGTCAATGTCTGATTGACACCGAGATTTCGCGCGTCTACCCTGCTCGGCGACCTTCTCGTTTTCGCCCCAATCCTCTACTGAAGCTTCAGGTGCCGGCCCTATGAGCATGCGCGACCAGACGGGCAACTATCTCGCGGTCATCAAAGTCGTCGGCGTCGGCGGCGGTGGCACGAACGCCGTCAACCGGATGGTCGATGCCGGGCTCACCGGCGTCGAGTTCATCGCGGTCAACACCGACGCGCAGGCGCTCATGATGAGCGAC
>JBGPLW010000072.1:0-10044 GCA_041486645.1 Gaiellaceae bacterium
CCTACGATCGCCGCCGCGGCCGGCTGTACGCGTTCAACCTGGGCGAGCCGCTCGGCGAGAACTGCACGGTCTCCGTCGTCGATCGCGGCTCGCTCGACGTGATCGCCGAGCTCCCGTTACCGGGCCGTCCCCGCTGGGCGGTGTACGACGAGGAGCGCGACTGCGTCTATGCGGCCATCCGCGAACCGGCGCAGATCGTCGTCATCGACGCGGCGCGCCTTGCGATCGACCGCGCGTTCGACGTCCCGAGCGCGGGCCCGCACGGGCTCTGGCTCGACGCGGGGCGGCTCTTCTGCGCCGCCGACGGCGGTGCCCTCGTCGTCCTCGACCGGGTGAGCGGTCTGGTGTCGGCGAGCCTCCCGCTGCCGGGAGTGCCGGACGTCGTGATGCACGACCCCGATCTCGAGCGGCTCTACGTCGCGATCGGCGAACCCGGTCTCGTCTCGAGCTTCGACACCGGCGGACTTGTCCACCTGGAGACGATCGCGACCGAGGCCGGGGCGCACACGACCGGCTGGGACTCCGTCGCTCGACGGCTGTACGTCTTCTGTCCCGGCAGCTGCGGCGCGGCTGTCTACGAGGAGCGCGACTGACCCCGGACGCACGCCGGATCGTCGCCGCGCAGGGCGCGCGCGCTGTCGCCTACGGGCTCGGGTCGGTGCTGATCGGCGTCACGCTCGCCCGGCGCGGGCTCTCCGGCACGGCGGTCGGCGGCGTGCTCGCCGCGCTCCTTGCGGGGACGGCGTTCGTCTCGCTCCTCGTCGCGCGCTACGGCGACCGCGTCGGGCGGCGGCGCTTCTACCGGTTGCTCTTCGTCCTGATGGGCGTTGCCGGAACGGTCTTCGCTCTCACGGACTGGCTCCCCGCGCTCGTCCTCGCCGGGCTGACCGGGACGGTGTCGACCGACGTCGTCGAGTCCGGGCCGCTCAGCTCGCTCGAGCAGGCGATGCTTCCGCACGCCGCCGGCGACCGTGACACGACACGCCTGTTCGGCACGTACAACACGGTCGCGACGCTCGCAGGCTCGTGTGGCGCGCTCGTCGCCCTCGCCGGCTCGTCGGCGCACTGGCTGCTCGCGTACCCGGTCGCCGCTCTCGCCGCACTCATTGCCTCCGCGCGGCTCTCGCCCGCGGTCGAAGCGGAGCTCGAGCTCGACCAGGAGCCGCGCCCGCCGCTGCACCGCTCGCGCGGAATCGTGCGGCGCCTGTCGGCGCTCTTCGCGCTCGACAGCTTCGGCGGCGGCTTCGTGCCGCAGACGTTCATCGCCTACCTGTTCACGCGCAAGTACGGCGCTTCGCCGCACACGCTCGCGCTCGTCTTCTTCGCGATCGGGATCCTCCAGGCGATCTCCTTCCAGGCGGCGGTGCGGCTCGCCGGGCGGATCGGCCTCTTGCGCACGATGGTGTTCACCCACTTGCCGTCGAACCTGCTGCTCGTGGGAGTGGCGTTCGCACCGAACCTGCCGGCGGCGATCGCGCTCCTGCTCGCGCGCTTCCTGCTCTCGCAGGCCGACGTGCCGACCCGGCAGGCGTACGTCGTAGCGGTCGTCGACCCGAGCGAGCGCACCGCGGCGGCGGCGTACACGAACACGGCGCGCTACGTCACCCGTCCGTTCGCGCCGCTGCTCGCCGGCGCCGCGCTTCACGGCTCGCTCGGCGCACCGTTCGTGATCGCCGGCGCTCTCAAGAGCATCTACGACATCGGCCTGTACGCGCTCTTCCGGCGGGTGCCGCTGTAAGAAGCGGTGCCTGGCACCGCTTGCGCGGTGCCAGGCACGGTTCCGCTACGGCGTCGCCGTCGCGAAGTTGATCTCGAGGTTGAGCGGCTGCGGCGGAGCCACACCCGTCCACGTCATCGCGGCGAACGCATTCGTCGACGCGATGCCGTTGTAGTCGCCGATGAACGGGCGGAAGCCCTGCGCGTTGCCCGACGGCACGCCCCAGAGCGACGGGTCGTAGCCGGAGGTGAGCGGTGCCACGTTCGTCTGCCGCCACGTCAGGCCGCCGTCCGAGCTCGTCGCGTAGGTCATGTCGACGAGTTGGTTGCCGGAGTAGCTGCGATCCCAGAACGACGCGTCGAGCCGTCCGTTCGAAGCCGCGGAGAGCTCACCCATGAAGCGGTCGCCGCGGGCGCCGCCCGGGATTGCCCTCGCCGACTCGAGCGTCAGGTCGGGCTTGAGCGTGTACAGGAACATCTGCGCGTACGGGCCGCGGATGTCCGAGATCAGCACGTCGAGCCGGTTCCGGGCCAGATCAAACGCCGGCGCGGGATACGAGCCGCCTGCCCGGAACTGCCCGCCCGCGATGTTGAAGCAGTACGGCGGGAAGACGCACACCGGGTTCGTGAGCGTCGCGAACTGCACCGGCGCACTCCAGTGCAGGCCTCCGTCCGTCGACTTCGAGGCGTAGAGCGCGGTGTCCTTGCTGCCCTGCGCGGTATTGTCGAAGACGAGGTACGCGTTGCCGGTTCCGTCGGTGACGACGCGCTGGTCCTGGTTGTTGCGCACATTGGAATACGTGATCCTGCTCTGCGTCCAGGTGTCGCCCCGGTCGTGCGAGGTCGCGACGTACACCGGCGAGTGCTGGTTGCCGCTGAACTCGGCCCACGTGAGATAGAGGTAGCCGGTCACGGGGTCGACGTGGAGGTTCTCGTGATCCGGGAACTTCCCCTTCGAGCCGTTGTTCACGCCGTTCCCGTGGAACGTCGAGACCTGGACGAGCCCGCCGGTCTGCCACGTGACGCCGCCGTCGGTTGAGCGGTTCAGCAGCAGCGCGATGTCGAACGGCGACGTGAAGTCGAACGACTGGCAGACGTAGTAGGCGATCTTCCCGTTCGGGCTGAACGCGATCGTCGGGTCGCCGCCGGCCTCGTAGATGCCGGTGCCCGCGACGTTCGGATCGTTTGTGAACAACGTGATGCCCGGCAGGAAGCCGTTCGGCAAGGTCGGCGTCCACGTATGGCCGCCGTCCTTCGTGGCATTGACGGAACAGCCGTCGTTGTAGTTCCAGTCGTTCGCGCCCGTGATCATGTTCGACGGGTTCGCGCTGTTGATCGCGATCGGCGTCTCGTTCTGCGAGAGCACGTCGCCGCCGATGGCGACGACCGGCGAGACGGTGATCGGCGGCGGAGCCGCCGCAGCCGTCGTGGCGAGCGCGGCCCCAACCGCGAGCGCCGCGACCAGAAGCAAGGTGCGGTGTGTCACTGGATTTCCTCTCCCTCGGATTCGTGCGATCCGGCGCGGACCCTACTCCTCCGAGGCCGCTTGACACGACGGTATGCCTATGAGAGATTCCTGCCTGCCAAGTCCCTGTGGGCCCTCGGGTTCACGGGGACATGGCATTTTTCGGGCCTTTTTAGAGCAGGAGCTCCGCGAGAACGTCGAGCGCCTCCGGCTGCGGCGACCCGACGACGAGCGTCGTCACGGGCGTCTCGCGCCACGCGGCGAGGCGGTCGCGGATCCGCTCCTTCGGGCCGACGAGGGCGAGTGCGTCGACGAGCTCGTCCGGCACAGCGGCGATCGCGTCGCGCTGCTGGCCGCCGAGGTAGAGCTCCTGGATCCGCTCGGCTTCCGCCTCCCAGCCGTAGCGGCGAACGAGTGCGTTGTAGAAGTTCTTGCCCTTCGCGCCCATGCCGCCGATGTAGAGGGCGATGTACGGCTTCAGCGCGTCGCGCAATGCGTCGACGTCGTCGCCCACGAGGACGCTGACCGTCGCTGCGATCTCGAAGCCCTCGCGCGCGCCCGCGATGCTCGGGCCGAACGCGTCGTCGAAGCGCTCGGGGTCGACGAAGATCGGCAGCCAGCCGTCCGCGATCTCCGCGGCGAGCGCGACGTTCTTCGGCCCGATCGCCGCGAGGTAGATCGGGATGTCGGCGCGCAGCGGCCGCATCATCATCTTCAGCGGCTTGCCGAGCCCGGTCGCGCCGGGGCCGTCGTACGGGATGCGGTAGTGCTCGCCCTCGTGGGCCACGACCTCGCGGCGGAGCGCGGTGCGCACGATCTCGATGTACTCGCGCGTCTTCCCGAGCGGCTTGCCCCACGGCTGTCCGTGCCAGCCCTCGACGACCTGCGGGCCCGACGTGCCGAGGCCGAGGATGAAGCGCCCGCCCGACATCATGTCGAGGGTCGCGGCGGTCATTGCGGTGTTCGCCGGGGTGCGGCCCGGGATCTGCATGATCGCCGAGCCGACCTTGATCCGGCTCGTCGACGCGGCGAGCCACGCGAGCACCGTGACCGCGTCGGTGCCCCAGGCCTCGGCGGCCCAGGCGGAGTCGTAGCCGAGCTCCTCGGCGTGCTGAACGAGCGGCACGAGCTCCACCGGATTCGTGCCCGGAGGGGCGTAGCCGAGATTGACGCCGAGCTTCACAGGACGATCCTACGCGGCTAACGTCCGATCTCCGTGCCGCACCCTGAGCTCCAGGACGAACAGGCCTACGTCGACCACGCGTACGAGTGTCTCGACAAGATGCGCGCGACGCTCGAGCGCACCGGCGACTCGATGGCCACCGAGTTCGCGGCGATCGCGATGGAGGCGTGGGCGAAGCGGCGCGTCCGCACGTTCCAGGACGCCGAGCAAGGGCTCTGCTTCGGCCGCCTCACGCTCGACGAGGCGCTCCGGCCGCTCTACGTCGGCCGGCGCTGGGTGCACGACGACCGGCAGGAGATGCTCGTCGTCAACTGGCAAGCGCCGGCGGCGCGGCCGTTCTACACCGCGACGCCGCAGGATCCCCAGCGCGTCACGCAGCGGCGCCGCTACCGCACCGACGGCCGGCGCATCGTCGACATCTCGGACGAGTCGCTCGACGGCACTGCGGTCGAGGGCGCATCCGTCTCCGACTTCCTCCTCGAGGAGCTCGAGCGGCGCCGTGAGGGGCGGATGCGAGACATCGTCGCGACGATCCAGTCGGATCAGTACCGGCTGATCACGGCGGCGCCCGAGGGCGCGCTCGTCATCCAGGGCGGCCCGGGCACCGGGAAGACGGCCGTCGGGCTGCACCGTGCGTCATGGCTGCTCTACACGCACCGCGAGCAGCTGCGCCGTGTGCTCGTCGTCGGCCCGAACCCGACGTTCATGGATTACGTCTCGCACGTGCTGCCCGCGCTCGGCGAGGAGGCGGTCGAGCAGCGCGCCGTGTCCGAGCTGCTCGACGGGATCGAGGTCGGCCGTGAGGACGCCGGCGACGTCGCCCGGCTGAAGGCGGACACGCGGCTCGCCGAGGTCGTGCAGCGGGCCGTCGAGCTCGCGGTGCAGCCGAAGCCGGAGGAGCTCGTCATGTTCGCGGACGGCCAATTCGTCTCGGTGCGCGAGCGGCAGGTGCGCGAGCTGCTCGCCGATGCGCTCGCGTCGGCTGTGTCGCTCGCGCAGGCACGAGAGCGCTTCCGCATGGCGGTGCTCCGCCGCTTCTACGAGCGCTACGGCGAGCTGCTCGAGGATCTCGCGTTCCGGAGCTTCGACGAGATCGAGGGCGCACTCCAGCGCAAGGGCTTCCTCACGAAGTATCTCGAGCGCGTGCTGGCGCTGCCGAAGCCCGACAAGCTCGTCGCGCGGCTCCTGACCTCGCCCGCCGCGCTGGCCGAGTGCGCGGAGGGGATCCTCGACGCCGGCGAGCAGATGCTCCTGCTGCGCGACCGGCCGAGGCGCGCGGCGGACCTGCGCTGGAGCGTCCACGATTTGCCGCTGCTCGACGTCGCGCGCACGCTCGTCGACGGGCCGCCGCGCGCGTTCGGGCACGTGATCGTCGATGAGGCGCAGGATCTCTCCCCGATGCAGCTGCTCACGGTGTCGCGGCGCGCGCTCGACGGTTCGCTGACGATGCTCGGCGACGTCGCGCAGGCGACCGGGCCGGTCGTCTACCGGCGCTGGCAAGAGCTCGAGCCGTTCCTGCCGCACGAGGTCGAGGTGACGATCGAGGAGCTGCGGCACGCCTACCGCGTGCCCGGCGAGATCATGGAGTTCGCGCTGCCGCTGCTCGACGTGATCGCGCCCGAGATGGAGCGTCCGCTCTCGTACCGCCAGGGCGGCGCCCCGCCGCGGCTCGTCGAGGCCGCGGAGGGCGAACTGCTCGGCGTGGCGATCCGCGAGGCGGCGGAGCTCGACGGCCTGCTCGCCGTGATCGCACCGCGCTCGCTCGCCGACGCGCCGCCGCATGAGGATGCCTTCGACGAGATCTCCCTGCCGGTGCTCACCCCGCGCGAGGCGAAGGGCCTCGAGTTCGATCACGTCGTGGTCGTCGAGCCCGCCCTGATCGTCGAGGAGGGCGGCGACTCCGGCCTCCGCGAGCTCTACGTCGCCCTGACCCGCCCGACGAAGACGCTGACGATCGTCCATTCGAGACCTCTCCCGGCTGCGCTCCGGGGCTGACGGCTCCCAACCCGGGACAGTCCAGGGTTGCGGCTCCGTGACGGACTTTCCACAAGCGGTGACAGTCACGGGTTACGGCTTCGTGACGGCTCTGCAACGGATTGTCCACAGGGTGATGGCGGAGTGAGGCATGACCGGCGGCGCGGCGGGTAGCGTCGCGGGGATGCGCACGCGTGAGCTGGGACAGGGTGGGCCCGAGGTGTCGATCGTCGGCCTCGGGACGAACAACTTCGGCATGCGGATCGACTACGACGCGACCGTGGCGGTGATCGACGCGGCGCTCGAGCACGGCGTCACGCTCTTCGACACGGCCGACATCTACGGGCAGGGCATGAGCGAGGACTTCATCGGCCGTGCGCTCGAGGGGCGCCGCGACCGCGTCGTTCTCGCGACGAAGTTCGGGAAGCCGATGGACGAGCGCCCCGATGACTCGCGCGGCTCGCGCGACTACATCCGCTGGGCTGTCGAAGAGTCGCTGCGCCGGCTACGCACCGACGTGATCGACGTCTACCAGATGCACGAGCCGGACCCCTCGACGCCGATCGAGTCGACGCTCGCGGCGCTGCACGAGCTCGTGCAGGAGGGCATCGTCCGCCACATCGGCTCGAGCAACTACTCGGCGGCGGAGATCGAGGAAGCCGACCGCGTCGCGCGAGAGCGCGGCCTTACGCGCTTCGTCGCGGCGCAGAACCACTATTCGCTCCTCGAGCGCGACGTCGAGGACGAGGTGCTGCCCGTATGCGAGCGCCTCGGCATCGGCATGCTCCCGTTCTTTCCGCTCGCAAGCGGCCTCCTCACAGGCAAGTACACGCGCGGGATCGAAGCGGCGGAGGGGCGTCTCGCCGGGCGCGAGGTGCCGGATGAGCGCTGGGACCGGCTCGAGCGGCTCCAGGCCTACGCCGACGAGCGCGGCGTGCCGCTGCTCTCGGTCGCGATCGGCGGGCTCGCCGCAATGCCGGCGGTCGCGTCGGTGATCGCGGGCGCGACGAAGCCGGAGCAGGTCGCTGCAAACGTGCGCGCAGGCGAGTGGGTGCCGAACACCGAGGATCTGCGAGCGTTGCTGGCTCTCCGCTGATCGCGCGCACGGCGCTCGACTTCCGCCAACGGCGTGTGAGGATCCGCAGCAATCCACATGAGAAGGCGGGCAGGACCATGGCCGGGCTCGAGATCAAGAACGTGAACGCGCCGGACGAAACGCGATCCTTTGCAGACAAGGGCTCCGGGGGAGTCATCAACGTCAACGGCCACCCGGTTCTCCACGGGACGTTCAACCCCGGCTGGAAGTGGTCCGAGCACATCAAGCCGATCGTCGGCACGGACTCGTGCGAGGCCACGCACCTGATCTACTGCTTCTCGGGTCGGATGAAGATCGTGCACAACGACGGCTCCGAGGGCGAAATCGGCCCCGGCGACATCGCCGCGATCGAGCCGGGTCACGATGCGTGGATCGTCGGCGACGAGCCCTTCACCTCGATCGACTTCGGCGGCTACGGGCAGTACGGGCTTCCCCGCTAGCGGAAGGCCGTACGGAGGCGTCTCCGCTCTGCCGGCAGATAGAACCCGAGCAGCGCGAGCACGAGCGGGTACGCGAGCACGAGCAGGAACGACGGCGCGAGCGCCAGGTTCGCGGCGCGCGCTGCGAACGTCAGCCCGACGGCAACGCCGACGGCCGTGACCACGCGCCGCCACTGGTACTGCACCGGATAGACGTGTTGCGCGTAGAACGTCATGCCGACGAAGAGCACGACATACGAGGCCGCCGTCGAGATCGCTGCACCGACCATCCCGTAACGCGGGACGAGCCAGAAGTTGAGGCCGACGTTCACGGCAGCGCCCGTGCCGGTCACGACCCAGTTCAGCTGCGTCCGCCGCGCGCGGCCGCTGCCGATCGCGAGCACGGTGTACCCCGCGTACACGGCACCGGCGAACGCGAGCAGCGCGACGCCTTTCTCGGCGCGCTGATACCGAGGATCGGTCAGGAGCCGCACCCACCACGGCGCGAGCGCACCGAGCGCGAGCGCCAGCCACGAGGCGAGCGTCAGGAGGTACGTCAGCACGAACGAGTACGTGCGCTTCGCTTCGCCGTCGTCCTCGATCGAGTACGCGAACGCGGGCCACGCCGTGCGGAACGCAACCATCACGAAGGTGATCACGCTCGCGATCTTCACCGCGGCGGAGTACACGCCGACCTCGGCGGCCGTCTTGTAGTGCACCACGAACTCGCGATCGACGAAGTTGATCGTCCAGAGCGCGAGCGCGGACGGGACGAGCGGCATCCCGAAGTGCTGCATCTTCCGGAGCAACGCGCGGTCGAACTCGAGCCCGAGCTGCTCGTTGCGGTACGCGAGGAGCACCGCGTACACGGCGAGCGTGCCGGTGAAGTTGCCGACGACGAGGCCGATCGCGCCCCAGTGGAAGACCGCGACGAAGACGACCATCGCCGCGACGGTGATCAGCACGTTCGCGACGCTTGCGACCGCGTACTGCGCCGAGCGCTCCTCGACGCGGAAGAGCGCCGTCAGCTGCTGGTAGTTCGTCTGCGCCCACAAGCCGACCGCGCCGGCGCGCACGAGCGCGGGATCGTGGCCGAGCCCGATCCAGTGCCCGATCGGCGTCGCGAACACGAGCCCGAGCACGAGGCCGACGGTCGACATCGTCATCGTGAACCAGAACGACGTGCGGATCACCGTCAGCCGCTCGGAGTCTTCCTTCGCGTCGAAGTAGAAGCGGAAGAACGCGCTCGCGATCCCCATCTGCAGTGCGATCGCGAGCACCGCCGTCGCCGCGGTGACGATCTCGACCCGCCCGTACGAGCCCGGCGGCAGGTAGTGCGTGTAGAGCGGCAGGAGCAGCGTCGCGAGGATGCGCGACACGAGCCCGCCGAGGCCGTAGATCGCCGAGTGCCTGCCGAGCCGCCGCAGCTCCTGACCGAGCCTCATGACAGGTCAGCGTAGAGCGCGAGCAGGCGGTCGGTCATGCGCTCGAGGTCGTGCACCTCTTCGACGTATGCGCGGCTCGCCGCCCCGACGCGGGTCCGTTCCTCCGCAGAGGCGACGAGCGGGCGCAGCGCCGCGACGAGCGTCTCCTTCGATGCGTTCACGATCGGCACCTCGAGGCCGAACGCCTCCTCTGTCCGCCGCACCGCCTCGTCGTGCAGGAACGTGACGACAGGCTTGCCGAGCGCCATCGCCTCGATCGCGAAGACGCCGTACCAGCCCGCGTTCAGCTGGTCGACGATCACGTCGCCGCGACGGTAGTGCTCGAACGCCTCACGGTGGTCGAGACCTTCGACGATCTCGAGGTCGACGTCGAGCTCTGCGCACGCGGCGACGACATGCTCCGTTCCCTTGCGCGTCCGCGACGACGGCGCGTGCACGACGACCGGCCGATCACGGTTGCTCGGCGGCGCCGGCTCGATCGCCTGCACGTCGATGCCGGGAGGGATCACGCGCGCGTCGGGTACCCAGCGGATCGCGTCGTACGAGCCGACGACGCGCGCCCCCGCGCGCTGCGCCCACGCGAGCTGCTCGGGCGCCTTGCCGCGGATGTCGGAGCCGAGGAAGTGCAGCACGGACTTCTTGCCGAGCGCGCGCAGCAGCGGGAACTGCACCGACTTCGGCAGGAGCGTCAGCCCGAAGTAGAAGTGGAAGATGTCCGTTTGCGGAGCGAGCCGCGCGAACGCGCG
>JBGPLW010000073.1:0-10032 GCA_041486645.1 Gaiellaceae bacterium
CTCTCGGCGACGGCAGTTCGCGTGTGACGGCTACGGCCTAGCCAAAGCGCGGATTGATCCAGGTCTGAACTCCGTCCTGGAAGCCGATTCGCCCGTAGACGGTTTCGACATCGGCGCCAGCCATGAAATCGTTTCGCTTCTCCCATCCAAGGCGAGTAAAGAGTCGGCGGCATCGCACCTCCACGTCTTCGCCGTGCGTCCCGATGTGAACGCGCTTCACCTTCGCGTCCAACTCGACTGCACCGGCCTCCAGCACGTCAGCCTCTGAGCCTTGCACGTCGAGATCGATCAGGTCGACGCAAGCAAGGTCGGCGAGAGTGCCCGAGCCGGGCGAGCTCACCGCGGCCGACACGCGCGTCCTCGACGGCGTCGCGGCCGCGTTCGACGAGGTCGGCACGCAGATCGACCAGGTGCGCTTCCGCGCCGCCATCGCCGAGGCGATGCGTGCGAGCACGCTCGCGAACCAGTACGTCGCCGAGCAAGCGCCCTGGGCGCTCGTCAAGACCGATCGCGAGCGCGCGGCAACCGTGCTCCATGTCGCGTTGCGCTGCGTCGACTCCCTCAAGACGCTGCTCGCGCCGTTTCTTCCCTTCACCTCGCAGGTCGTGCACGAGCTCCTCGGCTACGACGGCGTCCTCGCCGGGCCGCTCGAGTTCCAGGTCGTGACCGAGCCGGACGGCTCCACACACGAGGTGCTGACCGGGGACTACGAGAGCTGGGTCGGCTCGTGGGCGCCGAGCGAGCTGCCGGTCGGCCAGCAGCTGCGCGAGCCGCGGCCGCTCTTCCGCAAGCTCCCGCCGGAGACCGCGGCGGAGGAGCTCGCGCGGCTGGGCTTGTAGGCGCGCATGATCGACACGCACGCGCACCTCGACGCGCTCGACGACGAACCGGCAGCCGTCGTCGCGCGCGCGCTCGCTGCCGGGGTGACGCGCATCCTCACCGTCGGCACCGACGTTGCCGGCAGCCGCCGTGCGCTCGAGCTCGCCGACGCGCATGAGGGCGTGTATGCGGTGCTCGGCATCCATCCGCACGGCGCGACCGACGCGACCGACGGCGACGTCGCCGAGATTCGCGAGCTGCTCGCCCATCCGAAGGCCGTCGGCGCGGGGGAGATGGGCCTCGACTGGTTTCGCGACTACGCGCCCCGCGACAAGCAGCTGCACTTGTTCGACGCGATGCTCGGCGTTGCCGCCGACACCGGCAAGCCGGCGGTGATCCACACGCGCGCGGCCGACGACGACACGCTCGCGGCGCTCGCCGGCTTCGACGGCGTGGTCGTCCTGCACTGCTTCTCATCGCCGCATCTGCTGACCACAGCGCTCGAGCGCGGCTGGTACGTCTCGTTCGCCGGCAATGCGACGTATCCGAAAGCCGTCGACCTGCGCCTCGCCGCACGGGAGGTGCCGGCCGACCGCATCCTCGCGGAAACGGACGCGCCGTACCTCGCGCCGCAGGCCGTGCGCGGCAAGCGGAACGAGCCGGCGTACGTCATGCACACGCTTGCGGGCCTCGCCTCTGCGCGCAACGAGGACCCGTCCGAGCTCGAGAGTCAGATCGAGCGCAACGCGGCTGCGTGCTTCGGGTTGCCGTCATGAAGGTCGCACCGAAGAAGCAGCTCGGGCAGCACTTCCTCGTCGACGAGAACATCCTCGGCGTGATCGGACGGCTCGCGGAGCTCGCCCCCGACGACGTCGTGCTCGAGATCGGGCCCGGCCTCGGCGTGCTGACGCGCTATCTCGCGGAGCGCGTCGCTCGCGTGCACGCCGTCGAGCTCGACAGGTCGCTCGAGCCGTATCTGCGCGACATCGGTGACAACGTCTCGCTGCAGTTCGGCGACGCGTTGCAGATCGACCTCGGAAGCGACGCGACGAAGCTCGTCGCGAACCTGCCGTACAACATCGCCACGCCGCTCCTGGTCGAAAGCCTCGACGGGCTGCCGGGCATCGAGCTTTGGTGCGTCATGGTGCAGCGCGAGGTCGCCGACCGGCTGTTCGCGGTACCGAGCACGAAGGCGTATGGCGCCGTCTCGGTGCTTGTCCAGCTTGTCTGCGAGCGCACCGGCTTCCACCCGGTGTCGCGCACCGTCTTCCGGCCGCCGCCGAACGTCGACTCGGCGCTCGTCGCCTTCAAGCGCACCGGGCTGCCGGACGACTACGCGCACGTGAAGCGTGTCGTCGGCGCCGCGTTCGCGCATCGCCGCAAGACGCTGCCGAACTCGCTCGAACTCGCAGGCGTGGCACCGCGCGCGAGCGGCGCCGCGGCGCTCGAAGCGATCGGCCGCCCAACGACGACGCGCGCTGAGGCGCTCGCACCGCCGGAGTTCGTCGCGCTGACCGAGGCGCTCGCATGACCGGTAGCAACCTGCTTTCAAGCAGGTTGCAGTCGTCGACTCCGCGCCGGACGACCCATACGACTGCAACCAGGCTGAAGCCTGGTTGCCGAGAGAGCGTGGCGCTCGCATGAGAGCTCCTGCGCCGGCGAAGATCAACCTCGCGCTCGTCGTCGGGCCGCTTCGCAACGACGGCAAGCACGAGCTCATGACCGTGTACCAGCGCATCGGCCTCGCCGACCGCATCGAGATCGAGCCTGCGGAGCACATGCGCGTCGACGGGTTCAGGGGCGACACGCTCGTCCGCGATGCGCTCGGCCTGCTCGCCGCGCACGCCGCGGTCAGGGAGCGCTGGCACGCGACGATCGAGAAGCGCATCCCCGTCGCCGCCGGTCTCGCAGGCGGAAGCTCCGATGCGGCGACCGCGCTCCGGCTCGCGAACGCAACGCTCGATGAGCCGCTGCCGCACGAGGAGCTGCACGACCTCGCGGCCGGGCTCGGCGCGGACGTCCCCTACTTCCTCGCCGACGGGCCCCGGCTCGGCACCGGCGACGGCACGATCCTCGCGCCGCTCGACCTTCCGCAGGACTTCTGGATCGTGCTCGCGCTTCCGCACGACGTGGAGAAGCCGTCGACGGCGAGCGTCTACGCCGCGTTCGACGCCCGCGACGGCGCGCAGGGTTGGGACGAGCGGCGCGCCGCTGTGCTCGACGTGCTCGCGGCCGTTCGCCGTCCCCGTGACCTCGCCTCGCTCCCCCCGAACGACCTCGCGAGCTCACCGCTCGCGGACGAGCTGCGCGCGCTCGGAGCCTTCCGCGCGGACGTCAGCGGCGCGGGCCCGACGGTCTACGGCCTCTTCCACCATCGGCGCCCGGCGCGGGCCGCACAGCGTGCGCTGAAAGGCGTCGCGCGCACGTGGCTCACTGCACCAGCGTGGTACGGTTGACGGCGTGCTGAGCGACTCCCCGCGCGCCGTGCAACACGGCTCGACCAGGGCCGGGCGGTGGCTCGAGGCGAAGCGCATCCGGATCTCCCTGTGGATCGCCGCCGCCGAAGCGATCATCGTCCTCTTCTCGCACAACCTGACCAAGTGGACGGTCATCGTGCTCGCGATCGTCTCGGTCATCGCCTGGCTCGGTGGCCGCGACAGCTCCTCGCATCTCGTCCGTCAGGTGCTCTGGATCTTCGCCGCCTCGCAGCTCCTCGCCGTGATCGCCGTGATCCTCGCCTGGATCGTCAAATGGGCCGTGATCATGGCCGTCGTCATCTTCGCCGTCCTCGGCCTCGTCTATCTCTTCCTCGATCGGCGTGCGTAGGCTCGACGGAGCACGCAATTAGCGGAGGTGCCGGCTTTGCCGGCGCCGGAGCCAAGACGGCTAGACTTTGTCGCGCCCTGGGGCGTGGCCAAGCGGTAAGGCAACGGGTTTTGGTCCCGTGATCCCAGGTTCGAATCCTGGCGCCCCAGCCTCACTCTCTGACATGGCGGACGAGCTCGCAGCAGTCGTGATGGCCGGTGGCCTTGGCACGCGCATGCGCAGTGCGACGCCGAAGCACCTGCACCCGCTTCTCGGCCGGCGCATGGTCGACTGGGTGATCGAGGCGGCGCGTCAGGCTGGCATCGAGCGCATCGTCGTCGTCGCCTCGCCGGACAGCGCCGCATCCTTCGACGGCGTCGAGGTTGCGGTGCAGCACGAACCGCTCGGCACCGGCGACGCCGTTCGCTCGGCGCGCGACGCCCTCGCGGGCGCGGGAGGCGACGTCGCCGTGCTGAACGGCGACGTGCCCGGCCTGACCCCCGAGACGGTGCGCGCGCTGATCGAGACGCACCGCTCCAAGCGTGCGGCCGCCACGGTGCTCGCGTTCGAGCCCGACGACCCCCGCTCCTACGGGCGGATCGTCCGCGACGCGAACCGCCGGCTCGCCCGGATCGTCGAGGCCGCCGACGCGTCGGCGGACGAGCTCGCGCTCGGCGAGGTCAACTCCGGCATCTACGTCTTCCGGGCCGGGACGCTCTGGCCGGCGCTCGACCGGCTCGAGCCGCACAACGCCCAGGGAGAGCTCTACGTCACCGACACGCTCGGCCTGCTCGTCGACGACGGCGAGACGGTCGCCGTCCACACGGCGCCGACAGCCTGGGAGGTCGAGGGCATCAACACCCGCGTCGAACTGGCCTTCGTCGCCGGAAAGCTCCGCGACCGCATCAACGAGGCGCACATGCTCGCGGGCGTCACGATCGTCGATCCCGGCTCGACCTGGATCGAGGTCGGCGTCGAGATCGAGCCGGACGTGACGATTCACCCGCAGAGCGTTCTCCGGGGGCCGACTCGTATCGCCTCAGGCGCTGAGATCGGGCCTTTCGCGTACATCCGGCCGGGCACGGACGTCGGGACGAACGCGAAGATCGGGGCGTTCGTCGAGGTGAAGAAGACGACGATCGGGGCCCGGACGAAGATCCCCCACCTGTCGTACATCGGCGACGCCGAGATCGGCGATGATACGAACATCGCCGCGGGCAACATCACCGCGAACTTGCCTCACAAGCCGGGCGAGCCGAAGGGTCGGACGACGATCGGCTCCAACGTCAGGACCGGCGTCGACAATGTGTTCAATGCACCTGTCGACGTGGGCGACGATGCTTGGATTGCACCGGGTTCGGTCATCACCGATGATGTCCCTCCCGGTTCGTTCGCCGGATTCGCACCGCGCCAGGAGACAAAGAAAGGGTGGGTCTACGAGAAGCATGGAAAGCCTGACCGATCGAGCTGAGCTCACCCTGCCGGGCCTCGAGGGGGCGACGATGACGGAGCCGTCACAGGGTCACTGGATCGAGCGCGGGCCGCAGAAGCGGCTCATGGTCTTCAGCGGGCGCTCGCATCCGGATCTCGCGAACGCGATCGCGAAGCACCTTGGGCTCGACCTCGGCGACATCGAGCTCGAGACGTTCAAGAACGGCGAGACGTACACGCGCTACATCGAGTCGATCCGCGGCGCCGACGTCTTCCTCGTGCAGACGGGGTGCATCCCGGTCGACGAGCACCTGATGGAGCTCATGCTGATGATCCAGGCGGCGAAGCTCGCGTCGGCAAAGCGGATCACCGCGGTCATGCCGCTCTTCCCGTATGCGCGCCAGGATCGCAAGGCGAGGCCGCGCGAGCCCATCTCGGCGCGCCTCGTCGCCGACATGCTTCAGCTCGCCGGCGCTGACCGCGTGCTGACGATGGACCTGCACGCCGGCCAGATTCAGGGCTTCTTCACGATCCCCGTGGACCACATGACGGCGCTGCCGCTCTTCGCGCGCCACTTCCGCGATCTCGGGCTCACCGGCCCCGACATCGTCTCCGTCGCGCCCGACGAGGGCCGCGCGAAGATGGCAGTGCGCTTCGCCGAGATGATCGAGGCCGAGTTCGCGATCATGCACAAGACCCGGCCCTCTCGCGACGAGGTCGAGGTGACCGAGATCACGGGTCGTGTGAAAGACAAGATCGCGATCGTCGGCGACGACGTGATCATGACCGGCGGCACGCTGATTGCGAACGTGCACGCGCTGCGTGAGAAGGACGTGAAGGGTGTCTACGTCTTCGCGACGCACGGCGTCTTCTGCGGCGGTGCGCTCGAGAAGTTCCAGCACGCCCCGATCGACGGCATCGTCGTCACCGATACGGTGCCGATCAACCCGCTCGAGATGCCGCCGAACATGACGGTGCTGCCCGTCGCGCAGCTGCTCGCCGAGACGATCATGAACGTATTCGCCGACGACTCCGTGTCGGCGATCTTCGGCGGCGAGAACCAGCTCTTCTAGGTTCGCGCTCGGCAGCATGCCGATCGATCACGTCAACCTGCCGGTGGGCGATCTCGACGCAAGCCGCGCGTTCTACTCCGCTGCGCTCGCGCCCTTCGGATATCGGCTCGTGTACGAGTCGGACGAGTCGCTCGGGTTCGGGATGGGCGACGGCGGGGACGACGACGAGCCGTTCGCGGTTCGTCTCGGAGAGCCGCCGAACCTCCCGACCCACATCGCGTTCACCGCGATCGGCCCTGCGCAGGTCGACGCCTTTCACGCCGCCGCGCTCGCGGCGGGCGGACGGGACAACGGCGCCCCCGGAGATCGCCCGTACGGCGACGTGTATTACGCGGCCTTCGTCCTAGACCCTGACGGTCACAACATCGAAGCCGTCTATCACGGGCCGTCAGCCTCGACGGCGGATTCTGCGACGCCTCAGCTCGTCGGCTCCCCAGACGATGAGCGGGAAGGGTAGGAGGAGGGCGAGGTCCGCGGGCCCGAGCGAGGCGGTCCCGAAGATGCGCTGCAGCGGCGGCGCGTAGACGAGTGCTGCAGCGAAGGCGATCTCGGAGGCGATTCCCCAGAGCAGCAGCCGGTTGCTGAAGAAGCCGATCGAGCGGAGCGAGGCGTGTTCCGTGCGTGCGGAGAGCGCCGTCCCGACCTGGCACGCGACGATGCCGAGGAAGGTCATCGTGGTCGCTCGGAGGTAGGGGTCGTGGAGCGCGTGCCCGCTCGAGACCGCACTCCCGGGGCTCCAGCCCGCGCGAAAGAGGACGAAGAAGAAGCCGCCGAGAACGAGCACGGCCTCGATCAGGCCGAGGAAGATCCAGGCACGTGAGAGGAGCGAGCGGTCGATCACGCCCTGGCGACGCGAGCGCGGCGGCCGGTCCATCAGCCCCGGCTCGGCGGGCTCCCGACCGAGCGCGAGGGCGGGCAGGATCTCGGTGCCGAGGTCGATGGCGAGGATCTGGAGCACGGTCAGCGGCAGCGGGATCGTCCCGCCGGAGAGCGCGAAGAGCAGGAACGGGACGACCTCCGGCGTTGCGTGGGCGAAGATGTAGAGGACGAACTTCCGCACGTTGTCGAAGACCTGCCGTCCGGCCTCGATGGCGGCGACGATGGTGGCGAAGTTGTCGTCGGTGAGCACCATCGTCGCCGCCTCGCGGGCGACGTCCGTGCCGGTGATCCCCATCGCGACGCCGATGTCGGCGCGCCTGAGCGCGGGCGCGTCGTTCACGCCGTCGCCGGTCATGGCGACGACGTGCCCTTCGGCGCGAAGCGCGTCGGCGATCCGGAGCTTCGCCTCCGGCGAGCTGCGGGCGAAGATGAGCTCCTTGCCCTCTCGGAGAAGCTCGTCGAGATCGCGCTCGCTCAGCTCCTCCAGCTCTGCGCCGGTCACGACCCGGCCCCCGTCGCGGGCGATGCCCACCCGCCGCGCGATCTCGAGCGCCGTCGGCCCGTAGTCGCCTGTGACCACGATGATGCGGATCCCCGCGTGGTGGCATTGGCTGACGGCCTCGGCGACCTCCGGTCTCGGCGGGTCGAACAGCGCGACGAGCCCGAGGAGGCAGAGGTCCCGTTCGGCGTCCTCCCGCCGAACCGGCGGCTCGGTGCTCCTCGCGAGGCGCCGGCGAGCGACGGCGAGGACGCGCAGCCCCTGCGAGGCGTAGCCCTCGAGCACGCCGAGGACTTCCTGCCGGTCGCTCTCCTCCAGCGGGCGGTGGTCGCCGCGGCCGCCGATCAAGGTTGAGCGGCGCAGCACTTCCTCGGGTGCGCCCTTGACGTGGACGGTGAGCGTTCCGTCCTCGCGTTCATCCACCGCAGACATGAGGCGGAGCGTCGGATCGAAGCGGTAGAGCTTGCGCCGGCGATGCTCCCTCCGCTGCAAGGCGACGTCGATGCCCAGCTCCCGCGTGGCCTCGAGCATGCCGATCTCCGTCGCCTCTCCACGTGACTTCGAGCTTCGCGCCGGATCCACTTCGGCCGTGCTGCACGAGGCCACCGCACGGCCGAGCAGCGCCAGCACCGGGTTCGCGGCCAACGCAGCCTCGGGATCGCCGTCACCCTCGAGGTCGAGCTCGCCGAGCGGCGTCCAGATCTTGACCGCCCGCATCCGGTTCTCGGTCAGCGTGCCCGTCTTGTCGGTGCAGATGACGTTCGTCGAACCGAGCGTCTCGACCGCGCTCAGCCGCTTGACCAGCGCACCGCGGCGGGCGAGCATCGCGACGCCGACGGCGAGCGCCAGCGTGATCGTCGGCAGCAGCCCCTCGGGGACGTTGGCGACGATCAGGCCGATCGCGAAGTTGAATGCGTCCTTGAGCGGCAGTCCGGCGACGAGCCAGCCGATCGGCAGGAAGGCGAGACCGACGAGGACGGCGACGAGCGCGATCAGCCAGGCCACCCGCCGCACCTGCCCTTCGAGCGGGCTCAACTCCGTCTCGACCCGCTCGGTCAGCGCTGCGATCCGGCCGAGCTCGGTCTGCATGCCCGTCCTGACCACGAGCGCTTTCGCCTCGCCGCCGACACACGTCGAGCCGCTGAACACGAAGTCGCGGGCCTCGATCAACGGCCCGCCCGTGTCTCGGAACTCGCTCGAGCGATAGACCGGCTGCGACTCCCCCGTCAGGGTCGAGAGGTCGACGTCGAGCGCGCCGTCGAGCAGACGCGCGTCGGCTGATACCCGGTCGCCCTCGGCGAGCAACAGCACCTCGCCGGGCACGAGCTCAGCCGCCTCGACCACGACACGATGGCCGTCCCGTAGCACGACAGCCTCCTGCGGCAAGTAGAGGCGCAGCGCCTCGATCGCCCGTTCCGCCTGCCGTTCCTGCACGAACGCAAACAGCGCGTTGAGGACGATGACTGCGACGATCGCGCCGCCGAGGACACTCGAGCCGCTCACGAGTGCAAGGGCGGCTGCGAGCCAGAGCAGCAGCGCAAGCGGATGCGTGAACTGCTTCGCCAGCTGCTGCGGCCACCGCCTGCCGCCGCGGCGCACGAGCTCGTTGCGGCCGTACGCGACCAGACGCCGCTCCGCCTCTCGGCTCGAAAGCCCTTCGGGACGTGCCCGCAGGTCGCGGAGGAGCACCTCCACGGCCTCGCGCGGGTCGTCGATCCTCTTCGGCGCGACCATGCCCGATGCCATCACCCAACAGTCACCGCTGGAGCGCGGCGACGCGTCGGGGAGACTGCGGCCGGCGCGCGTGGATAACTACTGAAGAGGAACCAGCTCGTCTGACGTCCGCGGGATGCGGTCCGGCAGCTCGAGCGCCGAGACGTGCCGGCTGTCGGACTCGGTGGCGCGCAACGCCTTCGCGGCCGCCGCGGCGAGGTCGGGGGCCTCGACCGTCAGGTCGATCGTGCCGCCGCCCTCGAGGCGAAGATGGAAGCTCCACGACCGCTCCTCGGGGCGCGCTCGGGCGAGGATCGGCTGGAGTGCGACGACGAGGAGATCGAGCACGACGAGTGAGCCGAGCACGCGCGCGTACGCGGAGCCGACGTGGCCCGACCAGACGGCAATCGTCAGCAGCGTCGCGACGAGCGTGGCGAGACCGATCGACGACGTGAACAGCAGGCGCACGGAGCGCGGGTCGCGCGCTACCCGCCGCAGCTGCAGCGCCGCCGTCTGAGCGGTTGCGACCAGGACGATCGTCGCGGTGCCGATCGACCTCGCGAGCGTGTCGCTCGGGTTGTTCGTCCACATCGCCGTGGTCGCAAGCCCGGCCGCGGTCGCGGCCAGCACGACGATCGCCGTCGCGAGCCAGGGGAGGCGCTTCCGGTCGAAGAGCACCGCGGCGGGCAGGGACCAGAGCGCGTACCCGGCCAGGAGACCGGTCGTCCCGAGGATGCGACCCTCCGTCCTGCCGAACCTGCCGAGCAGCAAGATCCCGATGGCGAGGAGCGCGGACGCGCAGAGAAGCGCGGC
>JBGPLW010000074.1:0-9995 GCA_041486645.1 Gaiellaceae bacterium
GACAGGGGGTAGCCCGCCTCGATCAGCACATGGAGTCGCCAGCTCTCAACTTTCGAGCGCTCGCTCGTCTCAGGCTCCGCGATTTCGGTCATCTCGCTCATGGCTCCGTAGGTTCGTGTTCCCTACGACGAACCCTGCCCGTGTTTGTTGGGGAGAGAACGTTCGGAGTGTGTGATCAGGTGCTCTGGAGCGCGTCGACCGATCCGACGCGACGCACGAGCTCCTGGAGCCGGGCTTCGATCACGGCGCGCTCGGCTTCGGCGTCTGCTCCGAGATCCTCGAGGCGGCGGCGAATGTCGACCTCGAGCTCCGCGATGTGCATGTCGAGTGCGTTCAGCCGCTCGTCGCGGCGCTGCTCGAGTGCGACAGTCGCTTCGGCGAGACGCCGCTCGAGGCGCTGCGCACCCGCATCGCCGACGTGCGCAAGCCGCTCGGCGAGCACCGCTTCCGCTTCGCGCGCGAACACCTCGACCGCGCGGTCGAGCTCGCGTGACAGCCGGCGCGCCGCATCCTCGCGGCTCGACTTCACGAGGCCCGCGAACTGCTGCGCGGCGTCGTCCGAGTACGTTGCCGCAGCGCGCGCGACAATTCGCTCCATCTGCTCGATCTGCTTGCGTTGCACGTCCTCGAAGCCCGCGCGGATGCGTGCGGTGGCCTCGACCTCTTCGCGCTCGATCCGTTCGAGCAATTCGCGCTCCCGCCGCCGCAGCCGCTCGTCGAGCTCGTGCAGCGCGCGCCGGCGCTCGACGGCGTGCGTCTCGACGTCCGCGCGAGCGGCGGCGAGCGTGTCTTCGATCGCCTTGTCGAGCTCCGCCCGCATCCGTTGCACTGCGGCACGCTGCTCATCGCTCTCCGAGCCGAGTCTGTCTGCATCAGCGGCGAGCCGCACATGGACATCGGAGACCAGCTGCTTCTGGCGCTGGACGAGCTCGCCGATCGCCGCTTTCGTCGTTTCGGCGGCGCGTTCGAGATCTTGAGCCCAGCCCGCGAGCCGCTGCTCGACCTGCCCCTGAGTTGTCGTCAGCGATTCCGTCAATGATGCCGCGAATTGCTGCTCGCGTTGCGCGAACTCGCGGCGATGGTCGTCGACGATCTTCCGCTCCTCGTCGAGGAGCAGCGAAACCGACTCTGCGCGTGCGCGCGCGAGTGTGCGCTCGAGCTCGGCCGCGCGCTCCTCCGCCTCCCGGTCGACGAGTGCACGCAATTGCGTCTGTGCGTCGGCAAGCCGCGCGTCGATCGCTTCGGAGCGCGTGACCGCACGGTGAAGCAGCAGAGCCGACGCGGCGATGAACATGCACACCGTCACTCCCGCGGCGCTGATCGCCAGTTCGCGCTCGCGGCTCTGCTCGAGTGCGTAGGCCACCCAGGCGGCAACGGCGCCGCAGAGCTCGAGGACGATGAGCGCCGCCAGAACGGCACGCGGCAGGAAACGAAGCGCCGCTCCCGCGAGCGCGAGGACGGCGACCGCGATCCCGGCGACGAAGACGAGATCAAAGGCGGTCGTCAGCAGCATCGTCACATGGTAGGCGGTCAGCCGGAGCGGCTCAGAAGGAGCGCTCCTGCGAGCAGCGGCAGCGCCGCAGCGAGCAATTGCAACGCGACCTCGGCCGGACGGGCGGCGGCCGGGTCGCCGGCAGCGCGCCGCGCGGCCCGCACGACGGTCGAGAGCGTGCGCTGGGCGAGGCTCGCGAACACCGCGAAGAGCGCAGCGGCGAAGGCCTCGAGGCGCAGCCGCTCGGCCGACGCGAAGTACGCCGTCAGCACCGGGAACGCCCCCCACGCCGTGGCGAACCAGAGATCAGAGTGAAAGGCGCCGCCGAAGAGCTCGAGGTTGTACGCCACGACGACGAACGCCCCGACGGCGACGAAGGCGGCAAGCCACCATGTCGTGTCGGCCGCGATCGCCAGACCGATCGCACACGCCGCGCCGATCGAGACAACCGCGAGAGCGACGAGCATTGCGCCGGGAATACGCGTGCGAAGTGGCCGGCCGTTCAGTTCGTCGAGCGCGTGCGCGCCGACGCCCATCGCGAGCAGGAACGCGAGCGTCGTCCACCCGAGCAGTCCCCACTTCATCTGCGGCGCGAGCGCGGCCCCGATCGCGACGTACGACAGATGCCACACCGTGTACGGCGGATGGAGGAGCGTCACGTAGTCGCGCCAGCCGCCGGGCGCGAGCGCGTAGAACGTGGGCCGCGCGTTGCTGCTCACGCGCGCTGCCCCCACACGACGACGCCCCCGCCGAGGCTGAGCCGCCTCGCGTGCACGTCACGCAGCCCGGCGTCGCGCCAGAGCTGAAGCACCGCGTCGAGCGGGTAGCGCTCATAGAAGCCGCGGATGCTCGGCCCGAGGAAGCGCCCGACGTCGCGCCACGCCGGTGAGACGAGCGCGCCCGCGCCGGGCAGGCCGACCCGCACATAGAGCTCCCAGAGCGGCCGCCAGATGCCGCGCGGCAGGCCGAACTCGAGCATCGCCACGACGCCGCCCGGCCGCACGACGCGTGTGAGCTCGCGCATCGTCGCGCCGGGGTCGTCGACGTAGCGCAAGAGATAGGTGAACGTCAGGGCGTCGAACTCCGCCTCGCCGAAGGGCAGCGCCTCCGCGCGCCCCTCGCGCAGCTCGATTCGCGCGGCGAGCCCGGCGCGGTCGACGCGCTCCCGTCCTGCGGCGAGCATCTCGGCGCTCTGGTCGACTCCGGCCACCGTGCGTTCCGGCACCGCGCGCGCGAGCTCGATCGCGACGGCGGCCGTGCCGCTCGCAACATCGGCCACGCGCAGCGCATCCGTGGGCACCCGCGAGACGAGGAAACGGCGCCAGCGCGGGTCCTGTCCGAAGGACAGCACGTTCGCGTAGCGGTCGTACGTCGGCCCGAGCGGCGCGAAGAGCTCGCGCGCCTGACGGGTCCTCGCGGAAGCCTCGCTCAAGGCACCGAGTCTACGATCAGCCCGTGGCGCTGAGCGACGACCTCGAGCGAATCGCCGGCGTCGCGGCGACGTTCGCCGCGCCGGGGGAACGCGTCGCCGGGATCCTCGTCGCCGAGCCGCTCGGCATTGGTCGCATCTACCTCTGCGCGTACGAGTCGGACGGCGGCCATGCGTGGCTCGCCTTCGACGCTGCGGGTGCGGCTGTTGCCGACCGGCAGGCGGTGCACGGGGCGGCTTCGCTCTCCGGCCTCTGCGAGATCGCCGAGGAGAGCGCGGGCGGCGGCGACCTCCCCGAGCTCATCGCCCGTCTCGCCGAGCTCCGCGAGCGCGAGGCGCCCGAGGGCATCGAGGCGGCCGAGGAGGCCGCGAAAGCGCTCGCGGCGACCCTCGAGCCGGAGCCGCGGCTCGCGACGACCGAGTATCTCGACCGGCTCGGCGCGGCGTCCCGCCGGCTCGAGCAGGCCCTCGGCGACGGGACGGGCTCGCCGTTCGCGGCGGCGATGCAGCAGGCGCTCCCGGCCGTCGAAGAGCTGGCGGCAGGGATCGAGCGGACCTACAAGGGACCGCTAGCCTGAGAGAGATGGAAGGCAGCGGCAGCTTCGGATTCCCGTTCGGGGGCGACCCCGAGGAGCTCGTGCGCGCGTTCCAGGAAATGATGCAGCAGCAGGGCGAGCAGGCCCAGGAGGTGCAGACGAAGCACTTCGCGCAGGAGACGCTCGACACCGCTGTGGAGCTCACCTCGGCCGCGCTCGGCCAGGTTCAGGCGCAGGGAACGGTCGACGAGCAGGCAATCGCCCTGCGCGACGCGATGCGCGTGCTTTTCCCCGAGGCGGTTGCGCTCGTCAGCGCAGCGCGCCAGGGCTTGATGCGCGACTCGTAGACTCCCGCGGCAGTGACGCTGCTCGACAAGACGATCGTCCGCCTGCTTCCGGCCGTGCCGAAGCAGGTCGTGCAGCTCTTCTCGGCGCGGTACATCGCCGGGACGACGCTCGCCGACGCGGTCGACACTGTGCGCCGCCTGAACCGCATCGGGCAGCTCGCGACGATCGACGTGCTCGGCGAGGAGATCAGGCACGAGGAGGAAGCGCGGACGATCGCGCAGGCCTACCGGGACGTTCTGGCTGCGATCGACCGTGAGGACCTCGACTCGAACGTGAGCGTGAAGCCGACCGCGCTCGGGCTCGGACTCTCGTACGAGCTCTGCCGCGAGAATCTCGAATCGATCCTGCGTGAAGCCGGCAGCAACTTCGTGCGGATCGACATGGAAGACTCTTCGACGACCTCCGACACGCTGCGCATGTATCGCGAGCTGCGCGAGCGCGGGTTCGACAACGTCGGGGTCGTCCTGCAGGCGTACCTCCGCCGCACGCTCGACGACGTTGCCGGGCTCGCCGATCTCGGCGCGAACGTCCGCCTCTGCAAGGGCATCTACGTGGAGCCGGCGTCGATCGCGTTCACCGACGACGATGACGTGCGCGCGAATTACGTCCGCGCGCTCGACGCTCTGTTCGAGGCCGGCATGTACGTCGGCATCGCGACGCACGACGAGTGGCTCATTCGGGAGGCTCTCGGTCGCGTCGACGGCATGGACGAGAGCGAGTACGAGTTCCAGATGCTGCTCGGCGTGCGCGAGCGGCGCGCGGCTGAGCTCGTCCGCGACCGGCACCGTCTGCGCGTATACGTGCCGTTCGGCGAGCAGTGGTACCAGTACTCGCTGCGCCGCCTCCAGGAGAATCCGGCGATGGCGGGGACGATCGCGAAGGCGACCGTGGATCGCGTGCTCGGCCGGTCGTGATCTGGGCGAAGGCCGAAGGCTGCCGCGTCACGCTCACCGACGGGCGCGAGCTGCTCGACCTCTCCGGCGGCTTCGGGGTGGCGGCGCTCGGCCACCGCAATCCGCGCATCCTCGAGGCCTGGCGCGCGCAGGAGGTCGTGCACGCGCTCGGCGACCTCGCTGACGCGGAGGTGACCGTCCGCTTCCGTGCCGCATTGCCGTGGCCCGCAAAGCTCGGCGTCACGGGCGAAGACGCGGTCGAGATCGCGCTTCGCACGGCGCACCTCGCGACCGGCCGGCCGGGCATCGTCGCCTTCGACGGCGCGTATCACGGCACCGGCCTGCTCGCGCTCGCCGCGACGGGATTCGAGCAGTTCCGTGCCCCGTGGCAGCAGTGGCTCCCCGGGCCGGTGCACCGGCGCGCGTTCGGGGACGATCCGGGCCGGCTGCCCGCCGACACGGCGTGCGTGATCGTCGAGCCGGTACAGGGACGCGCGGGCTCGCGGGTGCCGCCCGACGGCTTCCTCGAGACGCTGCGCCGGCGCTGCGACGAGGCGGGGGCGCTGCTCGTCGTCGATGCGATCTACGCCGGCCTCGGGCGCGTCGGCGAGCTCTGGCCCGGCGCCGACGTGGCCGACATCGTCTGCATCGGCAAGGCGCTCGGTGGCGGGCTGCCGCTCTCGGCGGCGCTCTTCGTCCGAGAAGACCTCGAGGCGCTCTGGCGTCTCGGCGACGCGGATGTGTACACACACACGCACGTCGGCAACCCGCTTGCGTGCGCGGCCGCGCTCGTCGTCCTCGACGAAGTACCGCAGCTGCTCGACCACGTCACCGCGATGGGAGAGCTGTTCGAGCGCGCGGGCTGGTCCGGCCGCGGGCTGCTGCGCGCCCGGCCCGGCAGCGCGGACGAGGCGCTCGAGCGCGGCGTGCTCGTCGTTCCCGCGGGCCCCGACGGCTCGCTCGTCCAGGCGACGCCGCCGCTGACGATCACGGCCGCGGAAGTGGACGAAGCGCTCACGCGCCTCGCGGGCTAACTCTCGCGCCGCGCGTACAGGAGAAAGGTGCCGGGCACGCGCCGCTCGCCGGGGTACTCCTCGAGGGCCTCGAGCCGGAAACCGGCGCGGACGAGCGTCGTCACGATCCGGCCGAGCCGCCAGAAGCCTTCCTCGAAGTAGTCGTCGTGCCAGTGCTGCAGGCCGTCGACGCAGAGCGCGACCGGATGGTCGTCGAACACGAGCAGCTCGCCGCGCCGGTGAAGCGCGCCGGAGAGCCCATGCGTCCACGCGTCGAGGTCGGCGAGATTGCCGATCACGCCCTCGGGCGAGTACACGAGATCGAAGCGCCCGCGCCGCAGCTCTGCGGGCAACGCATCCGCATCCGCCTGGATCCAGAGGATCTTCGGCCAGCGCTCGCGCGCCTCGTCGAGCAGCTCCACCGACGGATCGACCGCGGTCACGACGGCGCCCTGTTCTGCGAGCTCTGCACTCGCCTCGCCGCTGCCGCACTGCAGGTGCAGCACGCGCTTGCCTCCGAGGTCGCCGAGCGTCGCCTTCACGATCGCCGGCAGCCCTGGACGCGCAAGCCTGCGGCTTCGGTGCAGCTCGTCGAACGCGCGGCGGTTGATGTCGGTCGGTTCCATCAGGCCGGGAGCGAGAAGCCGCCGTCGACGATGAGCGTTTGACCGCAGACCATCGCGGCGTCCGGTGAGCAGAGGAAGGACACAGCGCCGGCGATGTCGTCGGCCGCGACGAGGCGGCCGGCGGGCGTGCGCTCCGCCGAGCGGAGCATCTCCTCCTTGTTCGGGAAGTGCTCGAGCGCGCCGGTGTCGACGACGCCGCCCGACACTGCGTTGACACGGATGCGGGGCGCGAGCTCGACGGCGAGGTAGCGGACGACGGACTCGAGCGCCGCCTTCGATGTTCCGACGAGCACGTAGTTCTCGAGCACCCGCTGCGAGCCGAGGCTCGAGATCGCGACGATCGACGAGCCGTCCGCCATCTGCGGCGCCGTGGCGCGCGCGAGGGCGAGCAGCGCGCGCGCGTTCGCGTTCAGCGTCCAGTCCCAGTGCTTGTCCTCGGTCTCGAGTGCGGGCCGGATGACGCCGGTGGCGGCGTTGTGCACGACGACGCGAAAGGGCCCGTGCGAGGCGAGCTCCTCGACGACGCGGGGCTTCGACACCTCGCCGCGCACGAGCACGACCTCGGCGCCGGCCGCGCGGATCTCTGCCGCGGCCGTCTCCGCAGCGCTGTCGTTGCGCATGTAGCCGAGCACTGCGCGTGCGGCGCCGTCCCGGACGAGCCGGTGCGCGATCGCCAGCCCGATCCCTCGCGTGCCGCCGGTCACGAGGACCGACGAGCCTTCGAGGCTCATCGCCCGCTACCGGCGCCGGCCAAGCCGGCGCCTTCGCTCTTGGGTGAGCTCCGTCGAGCCTACGCTCATCACCCGCTACCGGCGCCGGCAAAGCCGGCGCCTCCGCTCTTGGGTGAGCTCCGTCGAGCCTACGCTCATCGCCGGTGCGGGAGCGGCTCGTCGGCGGGCGCGGCGCTCGGGAGCCCCGACCAGCCGGGGCGGGACCGCGGCTCGCGGCCGCCGTCCTCGGCCTTCGTGGAGGCGTGGCCGAGACGGTCGAGCAGCTCCATCTGCTTCTCCGCGTAGCGGCGGACGGCATGGTCACCGGGCAGGTCGGCCACGAGCTCGCGCACCCGCGCGCGCAGCTGGTAGGCGAAGTGCGGCGTCGCCGGCCCGACGAGGGCGTCGACGTCGGCTGTGGTCGGCTCGGGCATCGGTCAAAGCCTAATCGGTAGGTTCAGTCGGTGCGCAGAGCTTCTCTCGTCGACGCGATGCTCTTCGGCACCGTCCTCCTCTGGGCGCTCAACATCACGGTCACGAAGTACATGTTCGGGCACGGCTGGAAGCCGCTCGCCTACGGGACGATCCGCTACTTCGTCGCGATCTCACTCTTCTGGATCTTCACGTTCTACCGGGAGCGCTCCTTCCGGATTGCGCGCAGGGACCTGCGGCTCGTCCTGCTCGCGGCGGCGATGATCTTCTGCAACCAGCTCACCTTCGTCTACGGCGTGAAGCTCGCTCACGCGTCGACGGTGGCGCTCCTGCTCGGGACGACCCCGATCTTCATCGGCCTCATCTCGCTGGCCCTCCGCCTCGAGCAGCTCGCAAGCGCGTTCTGGATCGGCGCCGGGATCACGTTCGGCGGGGTCGCGCTGATCGCGATCGCGAACGGCAGCGTCGGCTCGAGCCTGAACGGAACGCTGATCTCGATCGCGACCGCGCTCACGTGGGCCTGCTACACGGTGACGATCGCGCCGCTGATGCGCCGGTACTCGCCGTACCGGATCAGCGCGCTCGTGCTCGCGATCGGCTGGGTGCCGCTCGCGCTCGTCAGCATCCCGCAGCTCGGGGAGCAGCATTTCTCGTTCGGCTGGAAGGTCTGGCTCGGCTTCGGCTACGCGGTGATCGGCCCGCTCTTCCTGACGAACATCCTCTGGTTCACGGCCATCGACCGCGTCGGCGCGTCGCGAGCGTCGCTCTTCGCGAACCTGCAGCCGTTCTTCGCCGTGCTCTTCGCGCTCGTCCTGCTGTCGGAGTCGCTGCACGGGATGGAGATCGCAGGCGGCGCACTTATCTTCGCGGGGATCGCGTTCGAGCGGTTGTCGCGGCGGCCGCTAGCGGCGAAGCCGAGCGGCGGACGCGACGATGCGCGCGAGGCCGACGTCCGCGAAACGGTTGGGCGGGAGTGACGTCGCCGCCGTGATCTTCACGCCGTTCACGCACCGCCACGCCATTTGTGCCGCCTTGCTGTTCCAGTAGGTCTTGACCCCGGCCATCTGGAACGTCTTCGCGGCTGCGAGGCTGCAGTCGCCCGTGAAGCGGCTGACGAGGAATTCGATCTCCTGTCCGGCCGGGTTCTTGAAGAAGATCACGAGGGTCTTGCCCGTTGTCCCCCAGGAGCTGTACCGCCAGCCCGGGGCCAGGCGAGACGGCGCATAGGCGATCAGCGCGGGCGCCTGCTGGGCGATCTCCTGCTGTACCGGCGGCGGGACGAGCATCGTTCTCCGAAGGTAGTTGCGGGCTGTTAATAGAATCGGAGCGATGGCTGAAGATTTCATGCCCCTTCTGGGGTGGGACTCGATCGAGCTCTGGGTCGGGAACGCGAAGCAGGCGGCGTATTTCTACGAGCACGCGATGGGCTTCACGCGCACGGCGTACGCCGGGCCCGAGACGGGCGTCCGCGACCGCGCCTCGTACGTGCTCGAGCAGGGCGACGTCCGCTTCGTCGTCACGTCGGCGCTCCGTGAGGAGAGCGACATCACGAAGCACCACGCGAAGCACGGCGACGGCGTCAAGGACATCGCGCTCACGGTGCCCGACGCGACCGAGGCGTATCGCCAGGCCGTGCAGCGCGGCGCACGCGGCGTCACCGAGCCGCAGCGCGCCGAGGACGAGTTCGGCTCGATCGAGACGTCGGCCATCGCGACGTACGGCGACACGATCCACACGTTCGTCAACCGCAGCGACTATGCCGGGCCGTTCAAGCCGGGCTACGTCTCGGTGTCGTCGAACGGCAGCGCGGACGGCGGCGTCGGCCTCACGAACGTCGACCACGTCGTCGGCAACGTGGAGCTCGGCCGCATGAACCACTGGGTCGAGTACTACGAGCGCGTCTTCGGGATGACCGAGATGATCCACTTCTCCGACGAGGACATCTCGACCGAGTATTCCGCGCTGATGTCGAAGGTGATGGCGGACGGCGAAGGGAAGATCAAGTTCCCGATCAACGAGCCCGCCGAGGGCAAGCGGAAGAGCCAGATCGAGGAGTACATCGAGTTCTACGGCGGCGCCGGCGCGCAGCACGTCGCCCTCGCGTCGACGAATATCGTGGAGACCGTCGAGGCGCTGAAGGAGCGCGGCATCATCTTCCTCGACACGCCCGACGCCTATTACGAGGACGTGCCGGACCGTGTCGGCGAGATCGCGGAGTCGTACGAGGATCTCCGCATGCACAAGATCCTCGCCGACCGCGACGACGACGGCTATCTGCTCCAGATCTTCACGAAGACCGCGCAGGACCGGCCGACCGTCTTCTTCGAGGTGATCGAGCGGCACGGCGCGCGCGGCTTCGGCGACGGCAATTTCAAGGCGCTGTTCGAGGCGATCGAGCGCGAGCAGGCGCTCCGCGGCAATCTCTGACGCTCGCGCGCTCCGGTTTCCTGAATACGCTTCAGCCATGACGCCGCAGCGGCGGACTGCGCTCTTCTCGGTGCTCGCGGCGGCCGCCC